>JAKSUE010000060.1 GCA_024409165.1 archaeon | reverse complement strand
TTAAAATTTAAATTAAAAATATATTGATAATGATTAAATGAATAAACACTTGAGGATAATATGTATTGGTTAGTTGTGTTTTTTGTTATTTTGCTAGCTAGTTTAAAAACAGATAAGAAAGATAAAGTATCTGTTATTATTCCTGCATTTAATGAAGAGGAAACTGTGGGGAGTGTAGTGGAAGTAACAAAAAAATTATCATATGTGGATGAAGTCATTGTAGTAGATGATGGATCAAAGGATAAAACTGTTGAGGAGGCAGAGAAAGCTGGTGCAATAGTTATTAGTCATGAGACTAACCAAGGGAAAGGTTCAGCAATTAAAACTGGTGTAAAAAATGCTACAGGTGATATTTTAGCATTTATAGATGCAGATATATCTAACTTAAATACAAAAAAGATAGATTTAATGATAAAACCTATACTTGAGGGAAAGGCTGAAATTACAAAAACTAAGTTTTCAAGAGAAAGTGGACGTGTAACAGAACTTACAGCAAAACCTTTACTTGGATTCTTTTTCCCTGAATTAAACCTTGAACAACCTTTAAGTGGTCAATTTGCAGGTAAAAGATCTGCACTTAATAAAGTAAAATTCGAAAATGATTATGGTGTGGATGTTGGTATTGTATTAGATGCTGATGTTCACGGTATTAGTATATTAGAAGTAGATATTGGAGATATACAACATGATATGTCCCCACTTGCTGATTTAAACAAAATGGCAAACGAAGTAGTAAGAACTATTATTGATAGGGCTGTTAATTACGGCCGTGTAACAATGATGGATACTTTAGGGGATTATATTAGAATGACAATAATGGGTTTTTCCCTTCTTATTTTAGGAATATTTACAATATTCTTTGTACCTGTAATTCCAATTCAAATAGCAGGAATTATAGTAATAATAGGAGTTATAATTTCAATTTATTATTTATATAAAACAATATCTAAATCCTTACACATCCTAAAGAAAGGTTCATTTGTAACTACAATGAGATCTATTATAAAAATGCATTTCCCTGTAATTATATCAGGTTTAATACTTATTTTAATGCTTACAAGTTTCTTATCCGCAGCAACAATAACAGATGAGAAAATTTCAATTGAACCTACATCAAGAAACATTATTTTATCTTCTGAATCTCCACAAACAATCTCAGCAAGAGGCCCATATACCATAGACAGTGCAATAGAAAATGAGGTAGATATATTAAGAATACCTTTAGATGCAATGAGTACAATGGAAATGTCTACAAATGATACAATGATAATTAATGGAGTCTCCTATGAAGTACACAGTTCCAGAATAAATGAGGAAAATACCTTTAGATTAGCAAAAGAAGTAAGAGAATCATTAAATGTAATCCCTGGAGAAGTAATAGCAGATAGTAGAATACCTGAAATATTTAAAGATGTAAGTGTACTACATAAAATTAAATCAACTAATTTAACTAAAGAAGACTTATCAGGTAATGTACAATTCGATATAAGCTCTAAAACTAAAAATGCAAAATTATTCAGAATAACTTTAGATGGAAAAGAAATAGCTTCATCAATAGGAATATTTGATAAAAACTCACAATATACAATATCTTTAGATAATCAAATAATTGGAAGATTTGGAATAAATGATATAAATAAAGGAAAATATGTTTCTAAAACTTATAATCATAAATTAATAATTGAATTCGAAAACAAAAATGTAAGTTCTATTAGACATTACATACCTTCAGAAAAAGGACCATTTATGAAGTTCTATCATAAATACTAATCAAAATAACAAGATAAGTATGGTAGAATTAAAATTAAAAAAGTATTATAATTATAATTTATAATTTATATAAATTTATACAATATAGAAAAATCAGTGATAAAATGGAATTAAAAGGAATTGTAACAACTGGATTAGGAAAAGCAGCATTTTTCTTAAATCAAGACTTTTATAAAACTCAATTTACAGATAAATTAGGATTTACACCATTTCCTGGAACTTTAAACTTAATAATTGATGAAAGTAAATTAGATGATATAAAATTAATGAAAAATAGTTGTAAAAATACAATAAAACCAGATGAAGGATTTGGTGGTGTAAAGTATATTAATGCAACATTAGAAAAAGAAATAGTTGGTGCAATTGTCTTTCCAGATAAAACAACCCATACAGAAAATTACCTTGAATTCATTGCTGAAGACAAATTAAGAGATAAATGTGGCTTTAAAGACGGTGATGAATTAACAATAGAAATAGAGATATAAGAAATTATATCTCAAATATACTATTTTTACTTATTTAATTAATTTAAAAATTTTTAATTATTAAATAAATTATTATTAGATAATTAAGATAAGAATTTATTTAAAAATTCTAATTCTTCTAAAGAATAAAATTTATTAAATTTAATTTCTTTAGACATTTCTACTATTTTTAAAAGATCTAAATTATTTTTTACAATATAATAAGCTAAAAGAGAATAAATATCATATCTATTTTCAAATTCAGAAGGATTTAAATTTAATTTTCCTTCTAAACCAAATTTAGAATCAACTTTAGGAACTTTAAAGATATTATCTAATTCAATACTATTTTTAAAAGAATAAATGATAGAATCATAAGAATTAAAGTCTTCTTCTTGTATATTGTTTAAAATAGCTCCTTCAAGTTTAATTCCTAAACTATATAATATTTTTTCATGTTCAATTAAATCTGTAATTCCATAATCTAAAGCTTCTTTAGCTGATGATATGAGTAAAATAGGGATATTAGATGATAGGGCAATTTCTACAGTAGAATAAAAATTAGGATTAGTTAAATTATCAAATATACCTTTTTCTCCTTCAATAAGAATTATATCATATGGGGAGTTTTTAATGTTAGATATGATTTCTGATATGTCAGACCATCCAAATACATCAGATGGATTAATATCATCTGAGTTAATATTTTCATTTTTAATTAAACTATAATTTTCCATATTAGATTTTGTCAAATATAATGCAGGCAAGATATCTTTAATATTAGATCCAAGTTTTAATACACCAACATTCAATCCATTTTCCATTAAATTAGCAGCAATACCTGCAGTTAAAAAAGTTTTTCCTGATTTAGAATTAGTACTAGCAATTAATAAAACTTTAGGGTCTTTACCTGGTTCTTTTTTAAATTTTAAGAATGGATTTTCTATATTGTCTAAATTAGGTTTAACGAATATACTAGTATCAATAGCTATTTCATTTTTCATTTTATATTGTAAAATTTTATTTTTTTCATAAATATTTTCAATATCTTTATCATTTGCACCAATAAACTCAAAGAAATTAGATACAACTTTAGGATTATCATCAAGTATATTATGAATCATAGTCCCTATGACATTTCCATCATCATTAATAGATCCAGAGATAATGTCTTGATATTCTCTTGAATAGTTAACTCTGAGAGGAGAATAGAATAATACTTTAGCATCACCTGAGATTCCACCATAACTATGACAATGAAATCCATTAACAGTATCTAAATCTTTAGTAAGATATGAATCAGTAGCTACTTTAGAAACAACTTTATCATTACTAAAAAGATAAGAAAAATTAACATCAAGAAGAGATAGGCCTTCTTTAATATTATTTTTATTTAAATTAGAATTAGAATAATTAGCTGAAAATTTATGATTAGGATTAGTTGTAGATTTATGATTAGGATTAGTGATATCAAGTTGATTAGATAATAATTGATAACCTGCACATATACCTATAATTGGTTTCCCATCTTTAGCCATAGTTTTAATTTCTCTTTTGAAATCTTCACTAATAGATTTTGATTCAAGAATACTTCCACCTGGAATAATGAGTCCATCTAACTCTTGACTAATTGGATTACCATTAAGAAGTCCATTAGATTTTATCAAATCTGTAGGAATATTACCAAAATTTTCAAGGCCAGGAACGGCACCTTTAACATAAGCTAATCCTATTTTCATGATTTCACCAAAATATATTGTATAACGAAGTTTATTATATAACGAATATATTGTATATATTATAGTATAATGATAATTAATAATAATAATTTATATTGTATATTAAAAAGTTGTATAAAAAAAATTAAATTAATTAAATTAATAAATTAATAAATTAATTAATAAATTAATTAATAGATTAATTAATAGATTAAATTTAATAAAATATTAAAAACTTATTTTGCATTTTCAAATGCAGAGAAAGCTTTAATAATTTTTAAGTCATCTTCAGGTTTTGCTTGAATTTGAAGACCTACAGGAATTCCATCAACATCACCAGCTGGGATACTTCCTGCTGGAATACCTGCTAAGTTAGCAATTACTGTAAGAACATCGTAAGCATACATTTCCATAGGTTCTAATTCTTCACCTAATTTGTGAGGTAATTTAGGAACAGTAGGACCTACAACTAAATCTACACCTTCTAACATAGATTTAACTTCATTTCTAATGAGGGTTCTTGCTTGAAGTGCTCTTTTATAGTATTTACCACTGAATTCTTGTTGTGAGATATAAGATCCCATTTTAATTCTTCTTAAAACTTCATCTCCACAGACAGTTTCAATTCTGGAACCATATTTTCTTCCATCATATTTACGAGTAGCTGAGAAGAATTCAACATAGTTAATAAGATAGTAAGTTGGTAAACATAAGTCAATGTATTTGAAGTTAACTTCTACAATTTCAGCACCAAGTTCTTCAAATTTAGCTACAGCTTCATCAATAATAGCATTAATGTTATCATCTGTAACATCTCTAAATTCAGCACAAGTAGCTATTTTCATACCTGCAAGAGGTTTGTCTTCTTTACCTTCAGCAACTGCACCCATAAAATCAAAATCATCTAATTTTAAAGTAGTACATTCAGTAGGGTCATATCCAACAATAGTATCTAATGCAAGAGCAACACCTTCAACATCACGAGCTACAGGACCAATTTGATCTAAACTCATTGATAAATCAAGTAATCCTTGTCTAGATACTCCACCATAGGTTGGTTTAAATCCAACAACACCACAGTGAGATGCAGGGTTTCTAATAGAACCACCAGTATCAGAACAAATAGAAATATCACACATATCAGCTGCAACAGCTGCTGCAGAACCTCCACTAGAACCACCAGGGATTCTTCCAGGAGCTGCAGGGTTATCTACTTTACCATAATAAGAAGTTTCACAAGAACTTCCTGCTGCAAACTCATCCATGTTGTTAATACCAATGATAATACCATCAGCTTCTTTAATCTTTTTAACAACAGTAGCATCATAACTACCAATATAATCTTCTAAAGTTTTAGAAGCAGCAGAAATAATAAAATCTTCAACATTAATATTAGCTTTAATACCAAATACTAAACCAGCAAGAGCACCAACTTCTTCACCATTAGCAATTTTAGCATCAATCTCTTCTGCTTTAGCAATAGCTTGTTCTTTATTAAGGTCAATAAAAGCGTTAATTTCTTCATTTTTCTCTTCAATTACTTTAATGTAATTTTCCACATTTTCTTTTGCAGTCATTTCTTGACTTTTTATGGAATTTAATTTTTCGAGGATATTCATTAAAACACCTTTTAAATTTTAAAATATGATTACTAAATAATTATAATAGTTAATATAACTAAATTTAATTAAATGATTAAAAATAATCCAATTATTAGTTATAATTTATATAAAAATAAACTTAAAAATAAAAAACTAAATTAAATAAATATATTTAATCAATATTAAATTAAAATAGGAGGGAAAATATGAATAAAGATAAAAAAGCCATAGTTTTTGATAACTCAGGTACATTAATTGAAAGATACAGAGTTATAAAAGACTTATCTAATGATGAATTAATCACACATATTAATTCCTTAACTCTAATTGACAACATAGGTTCAGCTGCACTTGCAGTACTTCAATTTAACACAAGCATCTTAAAAGATTTAAATCCAAATATGTTAATCTCAGATTTAATTGAAGAATATAATATTGCAATCAATGTCAGTTATTGTCCAATAGAATTAGATAATAAGGAAATAATGGAAATCATTAGAAATGACACAGCTAAAATCAAAGATATTAGTGATTGTTTCCCTCTCCTTAAAGAAAAAGTCCCAAACATGGAATTATGTAATGGATCAGCACTTATTCTTGATTTATCTAATAGAAAAATAGGATATACAATAACCTCAGCAGGTCAACTATTCCCAAATGTTAAATCTACAATAAAAACTCTCCAAGAAAGAGGAATCGAAGTCTTTATTGCATCAGGAGATAGAAGTGGTGCAATTTCAAAATTAACAGAACTTATTGGAATAGATAAAAGTCATGGATTTGCAACAGCAAGTACAAAACGAAAAGGGGAAATTGTTAAAAAGTTAAAAAATGAAGGTTACAAAGTCATGATGGTTGGTGATGGACCAAATGATATAGCAGCATTTGAAAATGCAGATGTAGCTACATTAACAATTGAACAAAAAGGTGACTATTCAGAAAATTTAATAAAATATGCTGATTATGTTATTGAGGATATATCTAAAATTTTAGAAATTGATTTTTAGAATATAGTATTAAAATAATTAAAAATGCGATTAATAATATTTATAAGGGTGATGAATTTGAGTAGTGAAAATGAAGATTTAAAAAATAATAAAAATGAACTATTAAAAAATTTAGATAAACTACATACTACAGAATTAGGTGTTAAGAGAATTATAAAAAATCTTTCATTAAATTCAAAGGATGATTTAAGAAATATTGATGTAGTTGAATATTGTAAGATGAAAATTAGATTACCAAATGCATCAATTGAAAGAAAAGGTAAAAATTGGTATATAACAATTGATGGTGAAATTATAACTGTAAATGCAAATAGCTATACAATTATAACTGCACATAAAGTAAAATAATAAAAATAATTAAAATAATAAAATAATAAAATAATAAAAAAATAATTAAATAAACTAACCTAAAAAATCATCAATAACTTTTTTTGATTTTAAAACATTTTCATATTTATTTAATTCTATAATTCCATTATCTACTTTTTTTAGAAGATTTAAATCTAAAGTTCCTTCACCTAAAGAAACATGTTGATCTTTTATTCCATCATTATCATTTAAGTGACAATATTCAATATTAGGGATTTTCATAAAATCCTCTGGATTATCGCAAGTATTAGCATGACCAAGGTCAATTGTTATGGAACATCCTGTATTGTTAGTGAAGTTTTCAAGTTCTTCTGGTCTGTTTCCAAGGAATGAAAAACGTTCTGGCATATTTTCAACAGAAAGTTTAACTTCTTTATCTTCTGTATAATCTACAAGTTCTTTAATGGATTCTTCAGCAAAGGTAAGCCCCATAGTTCTGATTCTTTCTTCTTTTCTTCCAACTTTACCAGGATGAACTGTGATTGCTTTAGCACCAATTAATTCAGCTAAATCAAGACATTGTTTTGTTTGTCTTACAGATTCAGCTCTTATACCACTGTTTAAACTTGCTAAATTTAAATCAACAGTAGGTGCATGAATATATACACCAATATCATAAGAGTGGAATGGTTCAAGAAGGTCTTGATTTTCAAGTAAATTAGAAGGAATATAAGGACCTTCAGATAATAATTCAATAATATTAAATCCATCATC
>JAKSUE010000006.1 GCA_024409165.1 archaeon | reverse complement strand
GATTTCATGCGTAAAACTGGTTATGAACGTATGAAAAAATCAAATAAACATTACTTTATTGAAGAAGATGAAAAAGTAAAATTATCAGATATCGAAGATAAAAGCTCAAATAC
This sequence comes from archaeon, assembly GCA_024409165.1. Classification (GTDB taxonomy): domain Archaea; phylum Methanobacteriota; class Methanobacteria; order Methanobacteriales; family Methanobacteriaceae; genus Methanobrevibacter. The sequence goes on along the minus strand of JAKSUE010000006.1, from coordinate 13,948 downwards.
TGTTAAAAAAGATATTGAAACAACTATTGAAGAAATTCAAAAAGTTGGACTTAATCAAGTTTTATTTACTGATTTAACAAGAGCAGAACTTGGAATTAATGTAGCAAGAGCTGTAATTCCAGGTGCAGAACTCTACACATTAGATAATGAAAGATTAGGAACTAGATCTTTAGAATATGAAAGAAAATGTAGAGGATTTTAAATAATAATTTAATAATTTAATAATTTTAATAAGTATTAATTCTAATTATTACTAAATGAGGAATAAAAATGTCAAAGAAAGTTATTATATTTACAGGATTGTCAATTAGTCCAGAAGAAGCATCCACAATTGTTGAAGCAGATTATAGGGCACCTGTAAAAAGAAATGACATTTTACAAGCGATAACTGATAAACCAGATATAATTGGAATTATTGATGGTGTTTTCCACAGTAGTCCTGCTGTTTCACATAAAGAAATCATGAAAGCTATGAAAGAAGGAATCACAGTAGTTGGTGGAAGTAGTATGGGAGCTCTTAGAGCATCCGAACTTGATGTTCTTGGAATGAAAGGAATCGGTTATGTCTATAATCAATATGCAAGTGGACAAATCACCTCAGATGATGATGTAGCTGTAACTTTTGACCCAGATAGTAAAACAATCTTATCTGAAGCATTAGTAAATATTGATTATAAACTTAATTTAGCTATTGAAGAGGGAATTATAAACCAAGCAGAAAAAGACAATATTATCAAAGTAACTAAAGATATTTATTATCCTAAAAGAAATTATCCATACATTTTTGCAAACATAGAGATGGAATCTGATAAAAAAGCTAAATTAATGGAATTTATAAATAAAACAGATGATATAAAATATTTAGATGCAATTGAAGTCTTAGAATATATTAAAACATTAATTTAATAATCCTGATGATTTTATGAAAACAATAAATCAAAAAATTGAAAAAGTTAAAGAAATCTTAAAAGATAAAAAAGTAGCTATTTCATTCTCAGGTGGTGCAGATAGTACCTTACTTGCATACTTAGCTAAAGATGTTTGTAAAGATCTTATTTTAATTACATATAACAACTGTATCATGCCAACTAATTTTGTTGAATTTACAAAAGAAAAAGCATCTGAATTAAAAATAAATCATGAAATTATTGAAAATGATTTTATAAATATAGATAACTTTGTTGAAAATGACCATAATAGATGTTATGTATGTAGAAAATTAATGTATGATACAATTAAACAAGTAGCTAATGACAAAGGTTATCAAATAATCATAGATGGAACTAATATAAGTGACCTTATTGAAGATAGGCCTGGAATCTTAATAAATTATATGTATGAAATCCAAAGCCCATTCATAGAAGCTAAACTTGAAAGTGATGAAATCCACAAATATCTCAAAGACAATAACATAAATTATTCAAAAGCAACAACTTGTCTTGCAACCAGAATAAAAACTGGAGAAGAAATCACAGCAGATAAAATAAATAGAATTAGCTACTCAGAAGACATAATTAAAAATATAACTAATTCAGATGAAATTCGTCTTAGAGAAGAAAATAATATTGGAACAATTGAAATTGAAGATATTGAAAAAATAATTGACTTAGATAAAATCAACACAATTAAAGATGAATTAAAACTCATGAATTATGATAAATTACTTTTAAACATTAATTATGAAAATAAAAAATCAAAACTAATAGAATTTAAAGAAGATAAAATAAATAATACTTATGCTTTTGAAAAAGATTTACCATATAAAATAGACTTAAATTCAACAAAAGAAAAACTTGAATCACTTAGTAATAGTAGCAATAGTAGTAATAATAATAACCATAAGGATAGCAATATTATTAAAACCATTAGATATTTAGAAGATATTGGATTTATAACATTAGAATTAAATATAAACTCCAGCACAAAACCTACAATAACTATTTTTAAAACTGGAAAAATAACTGGAAAAGACTTTAATTCTAAAGAAGATACTAAAAATGCTTTTATTACAATATTACAGAATATAAGAAGAGAAAAAATAGAATAAGATTATAAATTCTATAAAAATAAAAATTTAGAATATAAAAATAATTAAAAAATATAATAAAAAAATAAAAAAAGAAGATAATAAAAATATTATCTTAAAATTGAACAATAACTAATGTCTTAAAGTTGAGCAATAACTAATGAATTACTTATTTAATTAATGCTTTAAGTAAGTCACTTGCTCTTACTAAACCAACAAGCTCTCCTTCAATACCTGTAATAGGTAATTGTTCTACATTGAGAGATTTCATTTTTTCAGCACATACAGATACTTTTGTTCTTGTACTTGCAGTAACAACATTATCATTTGCTACATCTTTAACAACTTTATCTGTGAATTTAAGACGATTTTTCTCAATGTATAAAATAGAAGTACTATCCCAAGACCATTTGTCTCCTTCGGTACCTACAGTAGAACTGTGTTCGGATCTTTCAGAAATGATTTCACTTTCTGTAATAAAATCAGTTTCAGTTAAGATACCAGTCATTTTATTATTAGCATTTAATGCAACAATGGATTTAAGACCAAAGAAACTCATAATTTCAAAAGCAACATTTAATGGAGTTTCATCCCAAGTTGCAGGAATAGTAGTAATCATATAATCACCAACAGGGTCTTTAATACCCATATCAGCAATTGCTTGAGATACAATATCAAAAGAAGTAATAATACCTATTAATCCTCCCTCATCATCAACAACAGGTACTCTTCTAATATTATTTTCAACCATTTTTTTACATAAATCAGATAAATCTTCGTCTTCAGTAGTAGTAATTAAATCTCTAGTCATTAACATAACAATTTGTTCTTCATCAGGATTATTAATTACATCAGAACGTGTTAAAATCCCAACTAATTTATTAGTGTCATTTTTAACAACAGGAACTACAGAAACGTTCTCTTTTTTCATTAAAAATAATGCATTTTCACGATTTCCAGGAACAGAAACAGAAATAACATCCCTAGACATCACATCTTTTACTTTCATAAATAACACCTTTAAATAATAATATAAATCAATAAGTATAATTAATTTAAAAATAATTTTTAATTAAAATCATTTAAAAAATACTAAAAAATAATTAAAAATAGTCAAAATTGTCTTAAAATTGGTTAAAAATAGTCAAAATCAATACCTAAAAAATAGTTAAAAAAATAAAAAAAATAAAAAAATAGATGTAAAAAAGAAAATCTTTTTTACATTAAATTTTAAAATATAAATTTTTATGTTTTAAATTATCTGATAATTTAATAATTATCTAGTAATTTACTAATTATCTAAATAATAATTATCTAAAATGGTAAAGTAGTATAATGATTTGCAGAACTTATTGAATTAATATTCCAGTTATTAACGTATCCTAAACTATTACGTGAACTGGTTGTGTCTGCAACATACCAAACACCATTAATATTAATTTGTGCCCATACATGACCATATGTACCACTACTAAAGGTACATGCAGTATTATGACAATACCTTGCAGCAATACCAGATGCTCTACAAAGAGCTACAAGTAAATTAGATTTATCACAACAATTACCTTGTTTATTACTTAAGGTACCACTTGCTTGATATTTTGTATTATAATAAGAACTATATGCAATATTATCTCTTACATAGTTAAATAATACATTAGCTTTTTCTAATTCTGTTTTACAGTTTTTAGTTAAAGATTTAGCTAAATCTTTAATAGCGGTGGTAATTATTGCATTACCCGAACTTGCTAAATAAGCACTTGAATCTGCAGATCCAATCTCATTAATTCCATTTTTATATACTACACCTGAAATCACAGCAGATGATTTAAATACTTTACTTTCAAATAAACAAGTTTTAGGTAGTGTGTTCTTGTTATTTTTATACCATGTTAAAATTTTAGCAAATGCATAAGTATAATCCCTATAATCATACTTAGTATTACTAATAGTCACATAAGCTGGAATAGATCCACTACTACTTACAGAAGAAGAAATAGTCTTGGCCATAGAAACACAACTAGCTAAAGACAAAGTCTTTTCTACATTATAAGTAGGCCCAGACTTAACAGAGACTTTAACAATAGCAATTTTAGTAGAAGTACTCTTTTTAGAATTAAGATTCTGAATTGCAACACTCATCAAATAAGCAAATTGTTCAGTAGAATAATTAACACCATTAACTTTAACAGTAGTAGGTAAAACACCATTCTTCAAAATATAAGACTTCAAATTAACAGAAGAAGTAATAATTTGAGCAATGGTTACAGTTGGAATAGTTTTAAATACTTTACTCTCAAATGCACAGGTTTTAGGTAAAACCTTCTTGTTATCCTTATACCATGTTAAAATTTTAGCAAATCCATAAGTATAATCCCTATAATCATACTTAGTACCACTAACAGTCACATAAGCCGGAACATAACCATTCTTAGACACAGAAGAAGAAATAGTCTTAGCCATAGAAACACAACTAGCTAAAGACAAAGTCTTACTTACAGTATAATTAGAACCAGACTGAACAGAAACCTTAACAACAGAAATCTTAGTAGAAACACTCTTTTTAGCATTAAGATTCTGAATTGCAACACTCATCAAATAAGCAAATTGACTAGTAGAATAATTAACACCATTAACAGCCACAGTACTAGGTAAAGCACCATTCTTCAAAACATATGCCTTCAAATTAACAGAAGAAGCAATAATCTGAGAAATAGTGACACTCACACTAGAACTTGAACTTGAACTGGACTTAAATACTTTACTCTCAAATGCACAGGTTTTAGGTAAAACCTTCTTATTATCCTTATACCAAACTAAAATCTTAGCAAATCCGTAAGTATAATCCCTATAATCATACTTAGTACCACTAACAGTCACATAAGCTGGAACATAACCATTCTTAGATACTGAATTAGTAATAGTCTTAGCCATAGAAACACAACTTGCTAAAGACAAAGTCTTACTAACAGCATAATTAGAACCAGACTGAACAGAAACCTTAACAACAGAAACTTTAGTAGAAACACTTTTACCTGCTTTAAGATACTGGATTGCAGCACTCATCAAATAAGCAAACTGACCAGTAGAATAACTAACCCCATTAACAGACACAGTAGTCGGCAAAGCACCATTCTTCAAAACATAAGACTTCAAACTAACAGAAGAAGTAATAATCTGAGAAATAGTAACACTTGCACTAACACTAGAACTTGAATTTGAGCTAGAATTTGATGGAGTAGTTTTCTTATTGAAAACATTACTATCAAATAAACAATAGTTAGGTAAGTATTTCTCTTCTTTGTAGAATACTAAAATCTTAGCAAATGCATAAGTATAAACTTTAAATTCTGTTTTAATACCACTTACAGTAGCATAATTAGGAAGATAATTATTAGTCTTAACAAAAGAAACAATATTTCCCGCAACAACAACATAATCTTTTAAATCAATATTTTTATTTATTGAATCACCAAAAGGACTAGATGTTGAAAGTTTAGGACATTCAATACTTGATGAATCTTTTGCATTAATGTTTTTAACTGCAACAGTCATCAAATAAGAAAATTGAGCAATACTAACTTCTTTACCATTTACTTTTACAGTATCAGGTAATTTTTGATAAGTTAAAACATATGATTTTAAATCAACTGAAGCATCCATAATTTGAGATATTGTAAATGAAGGGTTTGAAGATGAAAGAGAAACTTGATTATCTTCTACAGATTTAACATTAATTGCATTCAAACTATTAATATTATTTTCACCACTACAATCCTCAGAACTATTAGAATTATTATTATAGTTAATATTAGAGTTAAGATTAGAACCAATATTAGAATTAATATCCACTTCTAAAGAATTAACACATATATTTTCATCAGCAGAATTTAAAATCCCATTATCAAAATCTGCACTTTCACAAACATCAGAAGCAGCACAAACTGATCCTAATGAAATAAATAACACCATAAATAAGGTGAATAAAAGTGCATTATTCCTTATTGAAATTTTCTCACCTCATATATGAAACCAAAATATGAACTAAGAAAGACTTCTCAACGATTTAACATATTCATATCATAAAATAAACTACATAATAAACAAGAAGTTTATAATATAATAAGCAAATCCCATGAAAATCAAATCAGAGGTTCAATTTTTAGAATTTTGAATATTCAAATTATTGAAAATCTTAATTTGAAAACTACAATTTAAAATAATCAAATCAAGTGATTAAATTTAAATAGAATAAAGTATTTAAATGTTTTGAAAAATATTCAATAAAATACCTTAAAAAATAAAGAAAAGTGAAAAATAGCAATTAAAAAAAGTAGATTAAAAAAATAAATAAAAGCATAATATAAAAATAGAAAAAAAAGAAAAAATGATTAGTAAAAAGATTAATAAGAAACTTGAAGAAAATAAACAAAAATAAATAAAATTATCTAATTAATAAAACAGAGCATTTAGCATTATTTACAACTTTATCTGCTACACTACCCATAATAATTTTATCAAATCCAGTTTTACCAGAACTAGCAATAACAATAAGGTCAATATCTTCTTCATCAGCTACTTTTAAAATAGCTTTTGCAGGAGAACCTTCTTCTATTTTATAAGAAATATCCACATCTAAACCAGATTCTTCTTTAATTCTATCAACATTTTTAAGATTTTGTTTAGTTTCATCATGTAATAAATCATTAATATCATTAAGTGACTCATTAGCTGGAAGACTTAAAGAAAAACCATTTTCAATAACACTTAAAGCAATAATTTCAGCACCACTTGCATTAGCAATTACTAAAGCATGATTTAAAGATTTCTCAGCATATTTAGAACCATCAGTAGGAACTAAAATCTTTTTAAGCAAAGTTTCAACCATAATAACATCTCATAAACATAATAAAAATAATTAAAAAATATCAATAATTTTAATATAAATAATTTTAATAATTAAAATATTAAATTTAAATAAAAAATAAAAAAATAAAAGAAGCAGTTATTAATTAAAATAAATAACTATAACATTATTATTTAACTTTGTGAATAACTAAAACATCACAGTTAGCATGAGAAACTACTCTTTCAGCCACACTACCCATAATAAATTTATTAACACCAGATTTTCCAGAACTACCAATTACAAGCAAATCGAAATCTTCATTCTCAAGAGTATCTAAGATAACTGCTGCAGGACGACCTTTTTCAATCCTATATTCAATATCAACATTTGGAAAATCTTTAGCGATTTCTTTAGCATGTTCAATATTTTCTTCACTTTCTTCAATAAGAGCATCAGATAATGCACTTGCAGCAGATTTATAACGGAAACCGAAAGAAACATCAGTTTCAGCAATGCTTAAAATTACAACTTTAGCGCCAAGCTCATTTGCAACACGTAAAGCACGTATTTCACCAATATCTGAAAACTCTGAACCATCAGTAGGAACTAAAATTTTAGTATATTTCATAATATCACCATTCCCTTTAATTTTATATAATAATATATTTCTTTTTAATATATAAATAATTACTTAAAAAAATATTAAAAAATGTTAAATAAAATAAAAAATTGAAAAAATAAAATAAAAAAATAATAAAAATTCAACTAATATGATAAATAAAGCAAATCATTAAGTTCAGTTCTATTAATTAAACTTAAATAAGGATTATTTGATTTATTTTTACATACAAAGAACTCTGCATTTTGACCTACACCAATAAAAGATTTATTAATTAATCCAAGATTATTGATTAAAGAATGATTATTTGAAGAATTATTTAAGGAATCATTATTTAAAGAATCGTTATCAGATACAAAATTATCAGTACAGGCATTAGTAGTAGCTAATTTAAGAATATCTTTTGGATTAATATAATTTTTTGAGTATGCTTTCATTTCTTTTAAGGTAAATTCTAATTCTCTAAACATATTTGGACTATTAAACATTATATTATCAGATCCAATTAATGGTTTGATTCCTAAAGAAAGAATATCAAATAATGGAACTATTCCAACAGATAATGCACCATTAGAACGAGGACAAATAGTTAAAGAAGTATTAGAATTAGCTAATTTATTTATATCATCATTTTTAGGATTAGTCATGTGGACAATTTGATTAAAACCAGCATCAATAGCTCTTTCAACTTCGGTTTTATTAGTTTTAGCTAATGATTCAATTTGAACACCTTCATTTTCAGCTACATGGATAGATGAGATTTTACCTGCTTTTTTACATTCTTCACATATCAATTCAGCAACTTCAGCTTCAATTTCACCAAAACCACTTGGAGCAATTCCATCAGCATATTTGAGTAATTTACGAATAGCTACTTTAACTTGATGTAAATCAGGATCTTCACCATAAAAACTGCCATCTCTACCAAATATTATTGGATTAATTGGAATGTCTTTTGATGCTTCTTTAAGTAATTTAATTCCTTTAACTCCACCTTCACGATAATCAATAAAATGACTTGTTCCACTATTATACATATCCCACATAGAATCCTGCATAACTTTAATAATCTCATCATCCTCAGCAGATTCAAGTGCAAGATGTTTAATACCATTAGGAGGTTTTACAATTTGACCAAGAGAAAGCCCATCACCTTCATCTTTAATTATAGAATCTCCAATATGGGTATGGGCATTTATAAAACTGGGACAAACAATAGCACCATCAACATCAATTATCTCTCCTTCAAGAACATCCTTTGAAATCTCAATGATTTTACCATCTTCAATACAAATATTCTCTTTAACAGGAGTTAAATCTAATCCTTTTAAAATTAATCCATTAGCTATAGTTTTCATTATTTATAAATTTGAATAAAGTTTTATATATTTTTATTTAATAAATTAATAATATAGATAATGATAATAATACAGATGATTAATTATAGGTGATTGAATGAATCATGTTGAAACAGCAGTGAATTTATTTAAATCTAAATTTCATTGTTCTCAAGCAGTTTTCGCAGCATTTTCAGAAGAATTAGGTTTATCACAAGAACAAGCACTTAAAATAGGAAGTTGTTTTGGTAGTGGTATGAGAAAAGGAGAAGTTTGTGGTGCTTGTACTGGCGCTCTTATGGTTTTAGGTTTAAAATACGGCCATTATAAAGTTGGAGATATTGAAAGTAAATTAAAAGTTGATGAAGTTACAGATAAGTTCTTAGATACATTCAAATTAGAAAATGAATCTTATTTATGTAATGATTTATTAAAATGTGACATCTCTACAAAAGAAGGAATTGATTATGCTTTAGAAAATAATCTTTTTACTGAATTCTGTCCAAAAATGGTCGAATCTGCAGTTATTATAACTGAAAATATTTTAAATGAATAATTAATAATTAATAATTAATTATATTAATTATATTAATTACATCGATTATTAATTACATTGATTTATTCAATTTTATTTTTTCTACTTTTTTTACTTTTTACTCATTTAAATGAATACCACAAATTGGACATATAATTTCTTGATTTTTAACTTTATTACCACAATTTGGACAGTATCTTAATGAAGCTTTGGAATTATGTTTGATGGTATTTTTATTAGCAAGTATATTTTGCATGATTGTTTTATCTTGGATTAAACAGGTCCTATCCCAATGGTTTTCCATAAGTGTTTTTTTAACATAAAATGCTTCAACCATTGTATCATATCGACCATAATGTTCGTCTCCTTTTTTTACACAAAATTTATTATTTTTATGGTCAAATATGATTTCTCCTTCTCTTTCTTTTTTATTGAACTTGATTCCTTTTATTTGGCCTTTTGGTCTTTTTTCAGGAAATGGTGGAAGTTCCATATTTTCATATTTATTTGGAAGGTCACATTCTACAAGAAGATCATAATCAAATTTACAATAAATTAAACAATCTCTTTCATAAAGAGCATCAGAGAGTTTACTAAATTCTCCATAATCTTTATTTTTATGTTTAATACGATATTTATCACCATAACGTACAATGTTTCGGTAAAAATATCTAATATCTTGAGTTTGCATAATTTATTCCTCTATTTGATTATTAAAAAAAGTAAAAAGTAAAAAATAATATAGGGATTAAAAAATAAAAAATTAAAGAATTATAAAATATTACAATTCTTTAACTGAATTATAACCTAATTCAATAGCTTTTAAATTCATTTCATGGAATTTAGGAGCTAAATTATTTTTCATAGCTGTTTCTACAGATTCTCTGGAAAGAGGGAAATCTTTAGTAGATACTGCTGCACCTAAAAGAACCATGTTTAATGAAAGTACACTACCTGCTTCTTTAGCAAGTTTAGTTGCACTGATTGGATAAACTTCATCAAAATTATCCTTTAAATTAGCTATTATATCATTTTCAATATCAGGATAGGTTTCACCAGTTTGAGTTAAAGTTGAAGGAATTACTGGGAAATCATTAAAGACTAATTTTGTGTCTTTATTTGATTTATCTAAACCTCTTAAGACTTCAATAGGTTCAAATCCTAAAATCATATCTGCTTTTGATTGTTCTACAATTGAAGATTTATAATTACCTATTTTAAGTTCTGTAGATACAGATCCTCCTCTTTGAGACATACCATGAATTTCACTCATAACAACATCTAATCCTTCATTCATAGCTGCTTCACCAATGATAACAGATGTTTTAATAATTCCTTGACCACCTACACCAGAAATGTAGATATTATAATCAATATTTTTATCCATCTTAATCACCTTTTTTAACTCCAATAGCTTTATTTGGACAAATTTGAATACAAACAGTACATGCTTTACAAAGTGCTTCATCAACAACTACTTTACCATTAAGATAAGAAATAGCAGGACATGCAAGTTTTTCAACACAATGTAAACATTGGACACAATTATCCTTAATTTCCATAGGTTTTTTACGTTTTTGACCTTTAATTAAAGTACATGGATATCTTGCAATTACAACAGCAACTCCATCGTATTCTAAAGCTTTTTTATAAATATCAACAGTTTTTTTAACATTATGTGGATTTACAATTTCAATAAATTCAACACCAATTGCTTTAACAATATTTTCAATTGAAACAGCTGGTGCTTCATGACCCATTCCATCAATAGGAATTCCAGGGTTTGGTTGACCACCAGTCATTGCAGTAATTCTATTATCTAAAATAGTTAAAACAAAGTTATTTTTATTATGAACTGCATTTACAAGTGGGGAAAGTCCACTATGGAAGAAAGTTGAATCTCCAATAAAACTCATAACATTTTGATTAGTAGCTATTGAGAAACCACAACCATCACCAACACTTGAACCCATTGCAAGTAAATAATCAGCAGTTTCAAAAGGTGGACTGATTCCAAGAGTATAACAACCAATATCAGATGCAAAAATCATATCTTCTTTTGCAAAACCTAACTCTTCATAAGCTTTTACAGCTGCAAAATAAGCAGATCTGTGAGAACATCCAGCACAAAGAGTTGGTGCCCTATGAGGAATATTCTCTACAACTTTATTTAATCCATCAGATAATTCATAAGTTTCAGGAACATTTACTAAATCTGTTTTAATTTCAGATAAAACTTTATTAAATCCAATTTTTACAATATCACAGTTAAATTCATGAACCATAGGGAAAGTTTCATCAAATTTACCATAAACAGGAATATCTAAGTTATATTCACCAACAATAGCTAAAACTTCTTTTTCAAGTATTGGATCTACTTCTTCAACAACAAATATTCCTTCTAAATTATTACAAAAATCTGCAATTAATTCCTTAGGAACTGGATAAGATAATCCTAATTTAAGAATATCCATTCCTAAGTTTTCTTGATTCACAACATCATAAGCATAATTAAAAGCACTACTTGAAGAAATTACACCATATTTACCTTGTAAAGCACCATCAACAAAGGAATAAACCTCATTTTTAACAGATTCATTAGCTTCCTCTGTAATTTTAGCCATCTTTTCAACAAGTCTTGTATGCATATTTAATGAATTAGCTGGAACAGGAACAAATTCACTTGGATTTTTAACAAAGAATCCTTTTTTCCAATGTTTATCACTTTCAACATCTTTTGTAGTACATTTAGGAGCTTGTTTATCTCCAAACTCTACAATTCCCCTCATATGTGAAACACGAGTAGTTGTTCTAAATAAAACAGGAATTCCAAAATGTTCAGATAAATCAAATGCATAAACCATAAAGTCCTTAATCTCTTGAGGATTAGAAGGTTCTAAAATTGGCATATTTGCAAGTCTTGCATAATTTCTTGTATCTTGTTCATTTTGAGAAGAGAATAAAGAAGGATCATCTGCAACAAAAACAACCATTCCTCCTTTAACTCCAGAATAAGCAGTAGTCATAAATGAATCAGCAGCTACATTCAAACCTACATGTTTCATGAAAGTAAATGATCTAAGACCACTTGCAGCTGCTGTAGCTGCCACTTCCATAGCTACCTTTTCATTAGCTGAAAATTCAAAATACATATCTGCCTTTTCTGCAACAACAGATAATATATTTCCTATCTCTGAAGAAGGAGTCCCTGGATAAGTAGCTGCAACAGAAACACCTGCTTCAATAGCACCTCTTACAGCTGCCTCATTACCAAGTAAAAAGAGTTTATCTCCTTTTTCAGCCTTTACTAATTGATCATAAGCCATTATTTCACCGATTAATAGTTAATAATTAATAATAAATATTTTAAAAAATTGATAATTGTAATTAAATAATAATTATGATATTAAATAATAAATTTATCATTATAAATTATATATTTTAAAAATAAGTAAAGTATAATAAATTAAGTAAATTATAATAAATTAAGTAAAATTAATAAAATAAGTAAAAGTATAATAAAAAAGAATAGGAACCCAAAAAACTATTCTATAATCAACAAATAAAAAAGTAATAACAATAAAACAACAATACTGACTAAAACAACTAAAATATAAAAAATTCTATAAAATTTTACCATTTAAAAGGTCTTTTTTATATTTTTCAAATAATTCTTCATCCCAGTCAATCATTTTTAAATATTCAACAACCTTTTGAGCTTCTTCTTCTGTATCATAATGCCCAAAAGACTTAGTAGTACCATCAATATTCTTTTGAACCCTATATGTATCATTTGATTTAGTATAATATTTACCTACAGGTTCAGAAGATTCTTTAACAAAATTGAAGTCAAAATGATCTTCACTTAATGAATCCATATCCCAATTATTTTCTTTAAGAAATTTAACTACTTCAATAGCTTGTTTTTCAGTACTTACTTTACAATAAGGAATCCAAACATTATTTTCATATCTTCCAACTTTATAATTTCCCTTGTATGTTTTATGATAATAATCACATCTCAGCTTAATCTTAACAACCCCATAACTATAAAAAGTTACACATGTCACATAATAGTAATTAAATTCTCTTTTATTAAATTTTAAAAAAAATAAATAAAAACAAGACCAAATACCAGTCGAAATAACAAAATAAAGAACAAATAATAATCAAATGAAAAATTTAAATTAATAATAAGCCCATTAAAAAAAATAAGAAAATTAAATAAAGAAATAATCTAAATAAAGACACATAATAAAAATAAAATAAAAAGACACTTAAAACCATTGAAATTAGAAATATGGGCTTAAATAATCTTGTTTTATTAAAATTAAACTTAATAATTCTTATTAAATCAAATTACAAATAATAAAGAACCAATAAATAAAAAAACAAGCATAACATATTCTTTAAAATAAAAATAAAAAACTAAAATAAAGTAAAATTGATAATAGTTAATTATAATTTATATAAACTAATAAAAAAGAAATTAAACTGTGTAAAAATAAAAAATAATTAATTAAATTAATCAAAATTAAAAATAAAGCACAAAAATACAATTTTGAACAAACATTAAAAAATT
>JAKSUE010000059.1 GCA_024409165.1 archaeon | reverse complement strand
AAAAAATTAAAAAAAATGATTTAATCACTGATAATAAAGGACAATTAAATATAGAGTTCATATTTTGTATTATTTTAACAATAATCCTACTAATCCCTATAAGTATGTATCTAAATCAAACAATTGATTCAAACCATAATATTGAAAACAATCTTGAAGGTAGATTATTGCTAAATCAAATATCAAATGATATAAATCAAGTAAATTCAAATAGTTACGGGTTCTCAAAGACAATACAATTACCAACAAAAATAGAGAATTATAGCTATTTACTAACAATAAAGAAGAATGAAATAACTATAGAGCATAATAATAAAAAAGGGAAAGTAAAAATTATTCCAATAAATATTGTAAATCAAAATAATGAGAATTTAAATGAAATAAAACTTTATAATGGTGCTAAATATAAAATTTCAAAGGAATTAACAACTAATAAAAAATACAACACCACACAAAGCGCTATTTTAATTCAAAGAATCAACTGACACATAGGAGAATAAAATGATAAGGAAAGATAATAAAGGACAGATTAGTGTAGAACTTCTTTTATTAATTTCAATAATAATCATTATAATAATTGGAGTATCCATCACATTAAATAATGAAACAGAACTAACAAAAGCAATGGCATCAGCAAGACAAGGTGCGACAGAAGGATCTTCTATTAATGGACTTGCAATTTATCCAAAAGAATCTTATGATGAATATATAGGTAAAAATTTAGATTCTATGACTCATACAAAGAGTATAAAAATAATAAAAATTGATAAAAAAGTGCAAGATAAAGATGCTTTAAATAAAACAAGGATACAATTAAAGATTTATGCTCATTGCCAAGATATAAAAACAACAAATGAAAAAGAAACAGCTGGAGATCGTATTAATTATAATGTTAGAAAAAGTATAAGTACATCATTTAATACTCAAAACTTAAGTAATGCACTATTTAATCCTGCTTACACACCACATTACAGTTTTACAACAGCAAATGTACAATGGGTTTAAAATAAAAATAACAGTTTACTAGGAAACTATTAAAGGAGGAAAATGATGATTAAAATTAAAAATAAAAGTAAAAATAATAAATTAAAAAATAAAAAATAAATTTAGATTAAAAAAAATCTAAATATAATAGAAGAAATCTTTCCATTGAACAAATTGAGCAACTAAATGATTTCCTGCGGAGATATCAGTTAAAATAGCTACTAAAATACCAAGTATACCGAATATTAAACCGATAGCCCAAATCATTTTAACTGCAGTTTCTTCTTTTACAGGTTTTCTTAAAACAAATCTAATCATTGATTTGAAACCTTGTTCTGGTCTTACTAACATACCATCTTCATTAACTTGAGTAGGTTTATGTTGTTGTCTTTCCATAACACCTGCACTGTAGAATTTAAGTGCCGCATCAATGATATTTGGTAAAAGAACAATAAATGCAATTAATTTAACTCTACCAATAAATGCAATAGCTGCAATAGCTGCACCAATAATTAAAGTACCAGTATCTCCAGGGAAAACCTTAGCAGGATGCTTATTAAAGTATAAAAATGCTCCTAAAGCACCTAACATACTCATACTAATAATAGTAACATCGTATTTACCTAAAATAATACAAGAAATAGTGAGAGAAGCCATAGCAATTACACCAAGACCTGATTCAATACCATTTAAACCAGCTAACATATTTGTTAAATTAGAACAAATAGAAACAGCTAATGGAATACAAATCAAGTATAAAATACCAACATTTGGAGGTGCAACCCACCATAAAGGAATACCTGCTAAAAATAAAAGAACTAACTTTTCTTTAGAAGATAAAACAAGTAAATCATCAACCATTCCAATAATACCAACAAGTAAAATTACAATTAAAACAATTGACAATTCAAACTTCAAGGTAGGGAATAATAAAATACCTACAAACATTCCAATAATAAATCCAAATAGAATACCTAAACCACCCATCTCAGCAACAATAGGTTTCCAAGATTTATGAATATCCTTACCTACAATATCTGCTTTCTCAAGTCTTTTAATTAAATGTGGCATAACCCAACGAGTCAATCCAAAAGATAAAATACCACAAATTATAGCAATAATAACTAAAGGTAATACTGGAATAAATAACAAATTAACCATTTTCACACCATAAAATAAATATAATTAATATTATTTTATACTTTAATTAGTATAAAATTTTCTAAAAAAATTAAGAAAAAATAAAAAAAGTAAAAAATTTGAACCTATAACAAATTGATAAAAAAATAGAATGGAGATTATTAAAAAGTTCATTCAATATTCAAAAAAAGTTTGGGTTAATATTTTAATGAAAGTAGTTAAATTTGCTTTTTAATCTAAATAATCCAAACTATTCTTCTATCATAATGAATAAAGAGGCAATATCTAGAAAAACTAGAATAATAAACCTCATTATCAATTTAAATAGAATAATTATCTTATAAAATAGATAAATATAACAAGGACTTAATCGTTTTATATATTTATAACTTACAAAATATATAAAACTAACTATAAAAACATAAAAATATTTTAATAAGTAACATAATAATTTAGATATGTAGTATAAAAACAATGATGATTATAATAATAAATAAACCACTCTGAGGCTTAAAAATGAGTAAAAAATGTCCTAAGTGTAATGCTAATGTAAAATTAGAAGCTAAATTCTGTGAAAATTGTGGATATAAATTTTCCAATCAAGTGACAAAAGATTTTGATTTATTTAATGATGATTGGAGTCAATTAAACAAAAGACAATTAAGAAAAGAGCTTAAAAATACAAGGAAAACAAATATTGGGCTTGGTGTGGCAGGTAGAAAATTTATTTTAGGAATAATACTTCTTGTAATAATTATTATAATAGCTATTTTATTCTATAATATGACTATTTAGATTATTTTTTATTAAAAATAATAATGAAAATCAAATTACTTTTTATTAAGATATGACTATTTAGATTACTTTTTATTAAGATATGACTATTTAGATTACTTTTTATTAAGAATATAATAAATAGATCTAATTGGAATATTCTCTATTTTAGCTATTTCTTTAGGTTTTAAACCATTTTTCCTCATTTTACGGATTTTTTCACGAGTTTTATTATCATACTTTTTCTTATGATTATTTAATTTAAAATACTCAGAATATCTTGATTTAAGATAATGAACTTTTTCTAAAGATAAATTTAATTCAGATGCAACTTCTTTTGGAGATTTACCACTTTTAAGTAAATCAACTACTTGATTAATATCATCTTCTGTGTACTTAGTTTTTTGACCGTAATTATGTTTAACTTCAACACTAATCCCCATTTGGTCTAAAACATCTAAATATTTCTTAGAAATACGATTATAAATACTTGGAGGACATGTAATTTTTTTTAAGGAAGGATAAGTGTTCATAAGCCGAATAATTCTACTTGATGTTAATTGTTCACTAATATGAACTTCCCATGCAGTAATTTCATAACCAGAATCTGCTTTTAAAGGTTTTTCATCAAACCAATCATCATCAGAATCATCTTCATCAAAATTATCAATATCTTCAAAATCAGAGGAATCATCAAAACTATTATTTAAATCATCTGAATCTTCAAAATCCCAATTATCATCAAAGTCATCTTCGAAATCATCTTCAAAGTCTTCGAAATCATCAAATTCATCAAATTCAAAATCATCCATAATAATTAGTCCTTAATTAGTTTAGTGTAAAATTGTTTAAATTAAATTTAAAAATTAAAAAAAAAGAATTAATTTGTAATTAAATCTAAAAATTTACTTGCATTTTTACTACGAGGTCTTTGAATGTTTTTAACCTTTTCAATTTCTCTTTCAACAGCTTTAGGTGGAACTTTAAAAGCATTTGCAACTTCTTGAATTGTAAATTTATCAGACCCTTTATAAACAATAGCTGGACCCAAAGCAGCATAATTCAATTTAATATTAGAATTTTTAATTTGTTTTTCAAGTTTAAATTTTTTAAATAATAATAAATCCATCTCTGGAACAGAAAGAATACGTTCATTATGTTTTTCTTGTAAAAGTTTAACAACTTCCCTATGAGGATTTTGGAATATTTTACGTTGTTGTCTATCAATATCTCCCCTAATATATGGGAAAGGACTACCATAACGTTTACGCCTATCATTAGATGTACATAAATAATATCTAAAAAGATCCCAAGTAATTAAAGTAGGCCCTATATTAGCAAATACATCCCTTTTAAGTTTTTCACGTTTATCTAAATCTTTACGTAAACCATGATTTAAATTGCCATATTTATCAACAAGCCCCATTTCTTCAAGAAGACTGTCAATTTTATCTTTTCTCCATTCTTCTAAATCATCAGCAGTTTCAATAAAATTTGGTTTTTCAAGATTTACAGATTTTATAATTTCATCATAAATTTCAATCTTATCTAAATTCTCAAAATTCTCTTTAAGAATTTCATCTTGATATTTTAAAATAATATCTTCAGCATGTTTAGCATAAGCCAAAGCCAAAGCAGTACGAGTATTTTTATCATTAATAATTGAAGGTTTAGTTTTATGGAATTCTAAACGTTCAATTCTAACTTTTTTACCATAACGGCGCCTAACTTCCTCCTCATAACAATCTGCAAATTCAGAATCTAAAGAAACTCTTTTTTTAATTTCTCTACCATTATTATAAATTTTAATTATAGGAGAAACAGTTTTAACAACACTTTTACGTTTTTGTTGAAGTACATTTAAAATACGTTTAAAAGATTCTCTTCCCCAATAAGATAAATCAGACATTAAAACCATATAATTACCAGATAAAGGTAAATAAGGAATAATTTCTAAACGATAAACCCCTTGATGGTTAATTTTAAGTTCGAAATCTTCACAACCACATTTACAAACTTTATTATTATTAATAAATGTTGAAGCCCTATAAGATTTAGAACATTTTTTACATTTTATTTTAGCATATTCCTCTAAATTACCAATAGCTATTCTATGAGCATCAATAGCTGATTTAACTCTATCAAAACTATTACTTTTAGCAGAAGCTTTAGCTCTAAAAAATTGATTATGTCTGTTGATTTCAGTTATTTCCTCAAACTCAGCTTCACTTGAAAAAGAAGATCCATAACGGTTTAAAGAACGATAAGGTGCAGTATATCCACTTTCATCCATAATTTCCCTCATATTCTGGAGAGTTTCTGAACGATTTGTAAATGTAGTATAAACATCAATAAAAGAATCTAAATCTCCAAGATTTGATAAATCAATTTCTTCATTTTCAATTTGATTTAAAAATCTTTCAGACTTAATAATCATTGAGGATTCATCCATAATATCACCTTTTTGGTCTTTAAAATCAACAGCTAAATACATAATAAATTATTATTAATCAATAATAGTTCAAGAAAAACTATTAAAAATATAAAAAATTACTTAAAATTTTATAAAAAAATTTTTAAACTTTTTAATAAAAAATTTAATAAAAATTTTAATAAAAAAATAATTACTTATGTAATTACATAAGTAATTCGCCGACTTCACACTCATCAGGAGTTAAAAGTGCAGCACTTTCAGTTGCCATAATCATTCCTTCAGATAAAGTTCCGAATAATTTAGCAGGTTTTAAATTAGTTACAACAGGAACTTTTCTACCAACTAAGTCTTCAGGAGCATATCTTTTAGCAAGACCTGCAACAACTTGAATAGTTTTTTCACCAATATTAATTTGAGTTTTTAATAATTTGTCAGATTTTTCAATTTTTTCAGCTTCTACAATTTCACCAATTCTAATTTCTACTTTTGCAAATTCATCAATACTAATTAAATCCATTTTATCACCATCATTTTCTTTTTTAGAGTCTTTTTTAGATTTTTTATCTTTATTCTTTTTAGACTTTTTATCATTCTTGTCTTTATCTTTATCTTCAGCTTCACCTTCAAGTTCTGAAGCATCTAAGTTTTTATATAATGCTTCTTTTTCTTTTGCAATTGTTTCATCTTCAATTTTCTTAAATAAAGGTTTAGCTTTGTTAATCTCATGACCTATAGCTAAAAATTCTTTAGCATCATCCCAACCACAATCTACATCCATTCCAATAATTTCACAGATTTGATCTGCTTTATTTGGAATATAAGGTTTAAGTAAAATAGCTAAAGCATGACATAATTGATTAGATAAATATAAACAGTTAGCTGCTTTTTGCATATCTTCTTTAACAGCTTTCCAAGGTTCTTGATCATTGAAATATTTATTTCCAACTTTTGCAGTTTTAATAATTTCAACAAGACCTTCTCTGAATTTCATATCTGCAATTAAAGCACCAACTTTATCTGGAAGCTCTTTAATTGCTTTTTCAAATTCAATATCATCATCGGAAGGGTCTTTATATTCAGGTATTTTACCATCAAAGAATTTATGAGTAAAAGTAAAAGTTCTGTGTAAGAAATTACCAATTACATCTGCAAGCTCATCATTAATTCTTCTTTGGAAATCATCCCAAGAGAAGTCAGTATCTTTATTTAAAGGAGCATTTACAGTAAGATAATATCTAAGTAAGTCAGATTCATAATTTTTAACGAAATCTGCTACCCAAACAACCCAATTTTTACTGGTAGACATTTTACGTCCTTCAAGAGATAAAAACTCACCAGCAAAAATATTATCTGGTAATTTACATCCATGACCTGCTAACATAGCTGGCCAGAATATAGAGTGATGGTAAATAATATCTTTACCAATAAAGTGAATTACATAATCATTCCAATAATCTTCCCATGCTTCACCTGATTTTTCAGACCATTGGGATGCAGATGAAATATAACCAAGGAATGCTTCTCCCCAAACATAAATAATTTTACCGTCAGCACCATCAATAGGAACAGGAATACCCCATTTCATATCACGAGTCATAATCCAGTCTTTAAGACCTTCTTTTAACCAGTTTTCAGCATAATTTTTAACATTAGCCGGTAAACTATCATTATTTGCAATATATTCTTCAATAGTTTCTTGGAAACTGCTTAATTTAAAGAAATATTGAGTTGAATCTTTAATTACAGGAGTATTACCACAAGTTAAACAATGTGGTTCAAGTAATTCTGTAGGTTCTAATGCTCTACCACAAGCTTCACAGTGGTCACCTCTTGCATCAGCACCACAAAACTTACAAGTTCCTTCAACATATCTATCAGGTAAAAATTTACCACAATTCTCACAATAAAGTTGTTGAATAGTTTCTTCGTAAATTAATCCTTCATCATATAAATATTTAAAATAATCCTGAGCAATCTTATAATGTTTTTCATCTGTAGTACGAGTAAAACTATCAAATGAAATATCACATGACTTAATATCCTCTAAAATCAAATCATGATAACGAGTAGAAACATCTATTGGTTCACAACCTTCTTGGTCTGCTCTAACAGCAATAGGAGTTCCATGCTCATCAGTTGCACCAACCATTAATACATCATTACCAATCATACGATGATATCTTGCAAAAATATCAGCAGGAATATAAGTAGATCTTAAATGACCTAAATGACAAGGTCCATTAGCATAAGGAAGTGCAGTTGAAATAAAAATCTTAGCCATCTATTTTCCTCCAATTCTATAAAATAATCACATTTAATTTTAATTAATAATTATAATCATAATTCATTGCATAAATTAGTAAAATAATCAAATAAATTAGTTAATAAT
>JAKSUE010000058.1 GCA_024409165.1 archaeon | reverse complement strand
TAGTCATCATTCACTCATTTTTTTATTTAATTTATATTAATTACGAGAATTATAGAATATTCTTAACTATGAGTTTAAACATAATATTTAATGTAAAAATATGTTTTAAATATTTAATGAATTTAGATATTTAAATAAATTTTTAATAATAATAAAAGGAGGCAGATGATGGACGTAGAAAGAGGAATAAGAGTTGCAGTAGATACAGGTGATGTTGTACTCGGCTCTGAAAAATCTATTCAATCATTAAAATTAGGTAAAGGTAAACTTGCTGTTGTTGCAGCAAACAGCCCTAAAGAAATTTTAGCAGATGTTGAATATTATGCAAATCTCTCAGAAATCCCTTTCATTGTATATGAAGGTACCAGTGTAGAATTAGGTTCCGTATGTGGTAAACCTTTCACTGTAGCTACTTTAATCATAAACGATCCAGGAGATTCTACTATTTTAGAAGTCATGGGGTAGATTTTAGTGTCTATTAAATTTACCGCTCATGAAATCAGATTTATTGCTCTTTTTGAGAGTATGACTGGTGCAATGGTTAGAGATTGCATAATCGATGATGAACATTCCAAAGTTACTTTTGTTGTAAAAAACGGAGACATGGGATTAGCTATTGGTAAAGGTGGAAGTACTGTAACTAAAGTTAAAAAAGCTGTTGATAGAGGTGTGGAAATCGTTGAATACAATGAAGATCCAGAACAATTTATCAAAAACATTTTAGCTCCTGCAGAACTTAAATCTATCAAAGTTATTCAAAAAGAGGGTAAAGATAAAATTGCTATCGTTACTACTGATGCTCCTAACAAAAGAATAGCTATTGGTAAAAATGGTATTAATATTGAAAGAGCAAAATTGTTGGCTAAAAGACAACATGATATTGCAAATATTATTTTAAAATAATATTTTTTCAATATTTTTCTTTTTTACTTTTTTTACTTTTACTTTTTTATCATATTTTTTATTATCCTAATTTTAACAAAACTATTGTTTTATCTCATTTTCTTATTTATTATTTATTATTTATTACTTATTTAATGAATTAAAAAGCAAACATTTATTAATATAATTGATATAATATATTATTATAATAGGTAATATGTTCTATCATATGCTTTATGAACTCGTATTATAGTATCGTGTGCATTTTTACTATAATGATTTTAATAACCTATTATTTTTATAAATAGATCAATTATATTTTCATATGCTAATTGGCGTTACGTGTGTGATGATGTAATTATTTAATTGAAAAATTAAATGTATCTATTTTCATTATTTAGCTTTTATTTAATTGCTAAAATATTAAATAATTAGCTACTGTATTAATATTAATTTAATCAACTAATAGTTGTACTTACTGATTTAATACAACAATAATGTTGATATTAATAATAAGTTCAGCTAATTAGTTTTATTACATAAAATAGATTATATAACTTTATTCTAATTTATGTAGAAGTTTTGATTGCTATATATTTCAATTTAAATCTTTGAATTATGAGTATTTGCTGACTTAATCACTCAGTAACTGCTTGTGGTTTTGGGAGAGATATTATAGTAAATCGCAGCGGTGGATTTCTATCATAGCTTGGAATTAATTATTACAATCTTTATTTAAAAACAAAGAGGAAGAAT
Organism: archaeon; assembly: GCA_024409165.1. GTDB lineage: Archaea > Methanobacteriota > Methanobacteria > Methanobacteriales > Methanobacteriaceae > Methanobrevibacter. The sequence continues at coordinate 6,217 of JAKSUE010000058.1, read as the reverse complement.
AAATATGCCAGGACTTTTTGCTGCTAAAAAGCTTAAAAAGAATAGACAAAATTTTAAATGGAAAGATGTAGATTATAAAAGAAGAGCTTTACGTTTAGATGTAAAAGCTGACCCTCTTGAAGGGGCACCTCAAGCTAGAGGAATCGTTATTGAAAAAGTAGGTATCGAAGCAAAACAACCTAACTCCGCGATCCGTAAATGTGTTCGTGTTCAATTAATCAAAAACGGTAAACAATTAACTGCTTTCGCACCAGGTGACGGAGCTATTGGATTTATCGACGAGCACGATGAAGTTATGATTGAAGGTATCGGTGGACCATCTGGAAGATCCATGGGGGACATTCCTGGGGTTCGTTGGAAAGTCAGTAAAGTTAACAATGTAGCTTTATCTGAAATGGTTAGTGGAAAAATTGATAAACCGGTAAGATAATTGAGGTAGATTTTATGAGTAAATTATTTGATAAATGGGACCTTGATGAAGTTGAAGTACAAGACTTAGGTTTAAAAAGATACATATGCTTAGATGAAATTATTGTTCCTCACACTTCAGGTAGACATGTTAAAAGACAATTCGCAAAATCTAAAGTTTCTATTGTTGAAAGATTAATGAACAAAATCATGAGAACTGAAAGAAACTCTGGTAAGAAAAACAAAGCATACAACACTGTTAAAGAAGCTTTAGAAATTATTAACAAAAGAACTAAAAAGAATCCTGTTCAAGTTTTAGTTAATGCTGTCGAAAACACTTCTCCTCGTGAAGAAACTACTCGTATTAAATACGGTGGTGTCGGTTACCAAGTAGCTGTAGATATTGCTCCACAAAGAAGAGTAGACCTTTCTTTAGGATTCATTACTAGAGGAACTTTACAATCTTCCTTCAAAAACAAAAAATCCGTAGCTGAATGTTTAGCTAACGAATTAATTTTTGCTGCTGAAGAAGATACTAGAAGTTTCGCTTTACAGAAAAAAGAAGAAAAAGAAAGAGTTGCAAAAGCAGCACACTAATTTTAGTGCTTTTTTGTTTAAATTTAATTTTATTTACAGTTTTGTTGATTTAATTAAGTACTTCTTATCAATTATGTCTTATCAAATTGATTAAGTATTAATTATTCAACTTAATTTCTGTAATTAATTTAAATTTAATTTTTATTATTAATATTTATAATTTACACGAAAAATTACATATGTTTAAGGTGATTATGTGAGTAGACGAGACAAAATGATTGCAAAAATCAAAGAATTAATGTATGACCCAGAACACATCAGAAACATTGGTATCTGTGCACACATTGACCACGGTAAAACCACTTTATCTGATAACCTCTTAGCAGGTGCAGGTATGATTTCTGAAGAACTTGCTGGAGACCAAAGATTCTTAGATTTCGATGAACAAGAACAAGCTCGTGGTATTACTATTGATGCTGCAAACGTATCTATGGTTCACGAATACAAAGGTAAAGAATACCTTATTAACTTAATTGATACTCCAGGACACGTTGACTTCGGTGGAGACGTAACTCGTGCTATGAGAGCTGTAGATGGTGCAGTAGTTGTAGTATGTGCTGTTGAAGGTATTATGCCACAAACTGAAACTGTATTAAGACAAGCTTTAAGAGAAAAAGTTAAACCAGTTTTATTTATTAACAAAGTAGACAGATTAATCAACGAAGTAAAATTAACTCCAGAAGCATTATCTGAAAAATTCATGAAAATCATTCTTGAAGCTAACAAATTAATCAAAGGAATGGTTTCTGATGATATGAAAGATCAATGGGGCGTAGATGTTATGGATGGTAGTGTAGCATTTGGTTCTGCATACCACAACTGGGCTATTAACGTTCCTATGATGCAAGATACTGGTATTAACTTTAAAGATATTATTGATTACTGTAATGATGATAATCAAAAAGAATTAGCTAAAAAAGTACCTTTAGCTGAAGTATTATTAGGTATGGTAGTTGACCACTTACCTTCCCCTAAAGTTTCCCAAGAATACAGATGTCCTAACATCTGGGATGGAGACATTGAAAGTGAAGCAGGTAAAACCATGACTACTACTAGTCCTGACGGACCTTTAGCTGTAATGGTTACCAACGTATCTGTAGATAAACACGCTGGTGAAGTAGCTACTGGTAGAGTATACGGTGGTACTGTTGAACCTGGTAGTGAAGTATACTTAGTTGGTGCTCAAGCTAAATCTAGAGTACAACAAGTAGGTGTATACTTCGGTCCTGAAAGAGTTTCTACTGAAAAAGTTCCAGCTGGTAACATTGTATATATTACTGGTGCTAAAGGAGCTACCGCAGGTGAAACTATCTGTGATCCTAACAACAAAATTAAAGAATTCGAAGGATTAGAACACATCTCTGAACCTGTAGTTACTGTAGCTGTAGAAGCTAAAAATACTAAAGACTTACCAAAACTTATCGAAGTATTAAGACAAACTGCTAAAGAAGACCCAACCATTCACGTTAACATTAACGAAGAAACTGGTGAACACTTAGTATCTGGTATGGGAGAACTTCACTTAGAAGTTATTGGTGTAAGAATTAACAATAAAGGTGTAGACATTATTCAATCTGAACCTATTGTTGTATACAGAGAAACTGTTGCAGGAACCACTAATGGTACTGTAGAAGGTAAATCTCCAAACAAACATAACAGATTATACATTAAAGTTGAACCTTTAGAACAATCTCTCTTTGATGCATTACAAAGAGGAGACTTAAAAGAAGGTAAAATCAAATCTAAAGAAGAAGCTCCTCAATTTGTTGAATACGGTCTTGACAAAGAAGAAGCAAGAAGAGTATGGGATGTCTATAACAAATCCTTATTCATTAACATGACTCGTGGTATTCAATACTTAGATGAAATCAAAGAACTTGTTATTGAAGGTTTTGAATCTGCACTTGAAGAAGGGCCTGTTGCAAACGAAATTGCTATGGGTATGAAATTCACTCTCTTAGATGCAAAACTTCACGAAGACGCAGTTCACAGAGGACCAGCTCAAATTTTACCAGCTATCAGAAACGCTATTAAAGGTGGTATGATGTCAGCTAACCCAACTTTACTTGAACCTGTTCAAAAAGTATTTATTAACACCCCTACTGATTATATGGGATCTTGTACTAGAGAAGTTCTCAACAGAAGAGGTCAAATTGTTGACATGCCAACTGAAGGTGACATGGTAAATGTTGAAGCTAAAGTACCTGTAGCTGAAATGTTTGGTTTCGCTGGTGATATTAGATCCGCAACTCAAGGTAGATGTTTATGGTCTACTGAAAACGCTGGATTCGAAAGATTACCAAGAGAATTACAAGACCAAATTATTAGACAAATCAGAGAAAGAAAAGGATTATCCCCACAACCTTTCGGTCCTGAACATTACTTAGGATAATCTTTTAAATAAAATATATTTATAAATAGAATTCATTATTTTTAGAATTCTATTTTTTTATTATTTTGTAATATTTTTTAAATTTCAATTAATTGATTGTAAATTTTATTAATACTAACTTTTTAAATTTCAATTAATTTTGATTGTAATTTATCTTTAAAAAAACATTACTTTATATATTATAAAAAATATAATCATATACATATAGTTAGATATCAGTATCTATGATTGTAATTGTTATGTACACTCTGAGTATTTTACTGAAAATTTAACTTATATGTTTTTAAAAAATTTATTAAAACTAATTATTATTAAATGAGGTTTTTATAATGGCAAAAGCAAAAGAACATTTAAATTTAGCATTTATTGGACACGTTGATCACGGTAAATCTACTCTCGTAGGACACCTCTTATTAAAAGCAGGTGCTATCGCTGAACAACAATTAGACGATGGAGAAAACAAATTCAGATTTGTTATGGACAAATTAGGAGAAGAAAGAGAAAGAGGAGTAACTATCGACTTAGCTCACCAAAAATTCTCCACTAACAAATACGACTACACTGTTGTAGACTGTCCTGGACACAGAGACTTCGTTAAAAACATGATTACTGGTGCATCCCAAGCTGACGCAGCTGTTTTAGTAGTAGCTGCTAACGACGGTGTAATGCCACAAACCAAAGAACACATGTTCTTATCCATGACCTTAGGTATTAAACAACTCATTATTGCAGTTAACAAAATGGATATGGAAAACTACAGTGAAGAAAGATTCAACGAAGTTAAAGAAGAAGTTGCTGTATTACTCAAATCTATTGGTAGAGACCCTGCAACCGTTCCTTTCATCCCTATTTCTGCATTTGAAGGAGACAACATTAAAGAAAACAGTGACAACATGACCTGGTATAAAGGCGACGCTCTTATCCCAGCTTTAGACAAATTAACTGCTCCTGAAAAACCTGTCGACCTTCCTTTAAGAGTACCTATCCAAGATGTATACTCCATTACTGGTGTAGGAACTGTACCTGTTGGAAGAGTAGAAACTGGTATCATGAAACAAGGAGACAATGTTATCTTTGAACCTGCTGGAGCTTCCGGTGAAGTAAAATCTATCGAAATGCACCACGAAGTATTCCCTGAAGCTGAACCTGGTGACAACATCGGATTCAACGTAAGAGGTGTAGGTAAAAACGATATCAGAAGAGGAGACGTAGCTGGACACACTTCCGATGCTCCTACTGTAGCTAAAGAATTCACTGCACAAGTTGTTGTATTACAACACCCTGGTGTAATTACCGTAGGATACACTCCTGTATTCCACTGTCACACTTCTCAAACTGCATGTACTTTCTTAGACTTAACCACTAAACTCGACCCTGCTACTGGTCAACCTGAACCAACCAAACCAGACTTCATTAAAACTGGTGATGCAGCTATCGTCCAAATTAAACCAACCAAACCTATGGTTATGGAAGAAGCTCAAAAAATCCCTCCTATGGGAAGATTCGCTATCAGAGATATGGGTCAAACCGTAGCTGCTGGTTTATGTCTTAAAATTACCGACAAAAAATAAGTCTAGTGCTTATTGATTGTTAGTAATTTGAGTTTATTTATATATTATATTTGAAAAATTTTTTTAGGAAATATATTTTCTAATAAATTTTTCTTAAAATTTTATTTTTAGGTTTTAAATAATTTATAAGTTTTAAATCTATAGTATGTTTTAATCCAAAATAACTTGGGTTAGATATTATAGTTTAACTTATGTTATTTTACCTTTAATGGAGGATTAAAATATGAATCAAGCTAGAATTAAGCTTACTGGAACTGATCCTGAAAAACTTAACTATGTCTGTGACCAATTAAAGAAAATTTCTGAAAGAACTGGTGTAGACATTTCTGGTCCAATTCCATTACCAACTAAAAAATTAGTTGTCCCAACTAGAAAATCTCCAGATGGAGAAGGTAAAGCTACTTGGGAAAAATGGGAACTTCGTATCCACAAACGTTTAGTCGGAATTGGCGCTGATGAAAGAGCTATGAGACAAGTTATGAAAGTAAACGTTCCAGATAACGTAAGTATTGAAATTGAACTTAAAAATTAAATTTTAAGTATTTAATTTGTGATCTGATTATTTATATATGTTCTTTAAATTAGATTATTTGCTTTTGCTAATATTACTAAATTTATAGAAAATATATTTTCAGTTCATTTTTTATTTCAATATTTTTTATAATTTTTTAATACTTTTTGTAAAAAGTATATTTTTGTATTTTATTTTTATAGGCCGAGATAGTCTAGCCTGGTAAGGCGCGGGACTTGAAATCCCGTGGAGAGACCCTCCGCCTGGGTTCAAATCCCAGTCTCGGCGTTTCTTTAATCTTTTTTTATTTATTTTTTCAATTCAAAAATTAGTTTTTATTTATTTTTTATTCAATCTTCTAAATTTTTTAAATTTTTTAGATTTTTATTATTTTTAAAATAAGTAATATTTAAAATAGTAAATAAAAATAGTTTTTTTTAAAAATAGTAAAAATAAGAATAGTAAGAATAAGAATAGAATCATAAGATTCTTTTCTTTTTAAAGTTTTATTCTTGATTTTTGTATACTGGTCTTCCGAGTAACCATAATACTACAAAAACAATTATAAAACCAATAACTGCAACAATTGCAAAATCTCCAAGACCTCCAACGAAAGTATCAAGTAAACCCATTTTTTCACCTCTTAAAACTTAATAAAGATTAATTCAATTATTATATTATTTGTTTATAGTTATATTTATATATTCTTTTTTTAAATTCATTTAACTAATATCTTAT
>JAKSUE010000057.1 GCA_024409165.1 archaeon | reverse complement strand
AGATAAATTAGGATTTGTATGCCTAAATAGAAAAATAAAAATAATTAAAATTAAAAAGAAAAATTATTATTTATCTTAATGGTTTCGTAATATTTTCAATTAACGAATTTATTTAAACTAAAGACTTAAAGTTAATAAATTTTAAATAATGGGCTTTAAAGTTAAAAAACTTTAAGTCATATAATTACTTTTTAAAAAACATTTATTTTCATAGCTTACCAAATAATAAGGTAAAATAAGCTTTAAATGTTCAAAATAAAAAAATAAGAAGATAAAATAACTTTAACCTTCTAAAAAATTAAAAAAGCATATAATATTTTTTTAAATATTCTAACTATAACTTATAACTCATATCTACCAAATTATTAGCCATTTTTAACATTCTTATAGATAAGTCAAGATTATATCCTTCATAAGCTTTAATAGCACCAGCAATATTTACAAGAATCCCATAACATAAAGATGCTCTATCCTGATCATCTTCATTCCAATAAACTTCCTTCCAATTCATTTGAGACAATTTTATAAAATCCAAAGCAACATTAACTCTTACATTTTGAGTAGGTTCAAATGGTACTAAAGGATTAACTGGAAAATCTGAACCATTAGCATCGTAAATAGATATTTGTTTGCCTACATTTAAATTAGAATCATTTATTGATGCATAAGAACAAGGAACAGATAATAACATAAATACAACTATTAAAACCAAAAACATTCTTTTAAACTTCATAAATACCCTCACAAGTTAATTAAATAATAATTTATTCCTTTAAGAATAAAAAACTTACTAAAAAAGATAAAAAAAATAAAAAGAATTTAGAGGATTTAACTAAAAAAATCACTTAATAAAAAAATAGATAGATAAATAATAATTTACTCACCTAAAAAAATAAAAAACTAGAAAAAATAAAAAAGTTAGGATGATAAATACAAATTTATATACCAAACAATAGTTCACCAGTAAACTATTAAAAGAGCAAATTAGATTTATTTAAAAAAAATAAAGATAAAAAATAGAATATAAATTACAAGTTTATAAAATTTCATTAAAAAAAATAGTAGAATAATTAGAAGAGTCTAATTATTCGTGGATACAACTATCTAAGTAGTTGTTTATGTCTTCTTCAGACATTTCAGGCCAGTTTTCTTTGATTCCTCTTGCTAAGGTGTTTAGGTATTCTTTGCAAGGTTTGTTGTATGGGCGTAAATTGTCATTTGTGATTGTGACTAATTCATAGCCATCCATTTGTCCAAGGAATTTGATGTCTTCGTACCAGGAGCCATATCCATTTGGGTAGCGTCCGCAGTTTTCTTCAGAAGCTACATGTTTGAATTGCTCTTTTGTTATGAGATATGCAACTCCTAAGGCATGGCCTTTTTTAGTTGTGTCAAGGAAGGATACTCCGCAACCATTCCAAGATCCAGAATAGTTTCCAAAGTACATATCATGAGGGATTTCTATGGTTTTTACTTCTACAGGTGCAGAAGTGTCTTTGCAAGGTTCGTTATAGGAACCTCCGTCTTCAAAAGCTCCTCCTTCTATGTAGCAGAGGAATCTTTCATAGAGCATGTTGCTTCCATAGGATACGTACCAGACGTATTCTTTCCAGGAGTTTATTTTTTCAAGATTAGAGACATCTTGAGCATATTCATAGAGATATGCTAAGGTTTTTTCACCATCTACTCCTTGGATTGATTTGCATTTGCGAATGTAAAGGCTTCCTTCTCCTTCAAGCATGTCTATTGAAGGCATTTGACTAATTGGGACTTGGTAGAGTTCACCAATTACTTTACCTTCAGCAGGTATAATTGCAGGGAAATATCCTACATTATACATTTCATAGCCATTTACAGTAGCTACTTTAAGGTAGGTACTGTTATCAAGGAAATGGTGGTTTGATTCTCCTTTCATGAGGGTGCCGTAGACAAATACTTGTCTATTATTGAAGTATTTGTTGATTTTAAGGATGTCTTCCTTATAATCTTCTCCCCATTGGCCTGTGAAGTTTTCATGTGCTTCACGGGATTTGAATTGAGATTGAATATTCAATATCATATCTGTGAAGTTTGAATTTAAATCTGGATAAAGGTCTATAAATTCACGAAGCCCACCTTTCATAAAGATGTTTAAAGCTTCAATTTGTCCTTTAAAACCATCGTATCCATGGCCTTTAAGATTTCTTAAGCAAGAATTTTCTAATCCTTGGATTAATGGTTTTTCTACTCTTTCAGATAAAGTAGAATCTCCAGTTAAATATGCTTTCATAAGAATTGCAGTGCAGATGTAAGTTGGTATGTAGCAGAAATCTACTCTTGCATCTGATGGAATTCTGTAGCTTGATAATAATTTAAAGCTACCGTCAGTGTCTTGGAAATCTAAAATAGCCTCTAAATTTCCAATCCATTTTTCATTTTCAATGTTGGAATCTTCCTCAAGGAAGTTTTTAATTCCTCCAATCATTGCATAAAGTTGATCAAATTCAGGCTGATCTTGCCTATTGAGTATAATATCATTCATGGTGATGACCTCCATTGTTTTTTTAGTTTTAAAAAAAGTTAGACTTAAATTCATTTAAGCCTGCTCTCAGAGTTGGTGTTTCTCTTCGAACATAATATATATGTATCAAGTAATATATAAACTTTTCGGTTTTTCATACTTTTTTACACAAAAATTGAATAAAATATTTAAATTAATGATAACAAATAATCAAATAGATGGTGATTTTATGAGTGATAATCAAAAGAATAATGCTTTAGAAATGCCTAAAAACACAGATTTAGCATTTTTTGCATATGGAATATTAAAACCTGGGCAATTAGCATATCCTAACATAAAAGATTATGTTTCTGAAAAAAATCAAACAAAAATAAAATATTCAATGTTACATAGAGATGGTATTCCTATATTATTAAATAATGACAGAAGATATGGTGAAACTATGGGTTATATATTAAGCTTTAATAATAATAAAAAAGCCTATGAACAAATATGCCAAACAATATCAAATAAGTTATATGAATGGGGTACAATTGAAATAGAAAACAAAACAGTTAATGTTTTATTCGGAAAAGATCCTGAAAAAGGAAGTAATGAAATAGAAAATTATATAGATAGTATAAACTTTGATGGAAAAAATGACCCTTTATTTAATGAAGGAATCCAAGTAATTAAAAAAAATTTAAAATCAACAGATTTCTTTATGGAAGAAGGATTTTTCGAATTACAAATGAACTACATGTTACTTTGGTCTGCTATAGATAGATATTGTAAATTAAGATATAATCAAGAAAGTGAACATAAAAATCGTATAAAATTATCAGAAGAAAAAATATTCCGCGAAGCATTAAATAAATATGCTAAAAATAAACGTAGAGCTATATATAACACAGATACATTAGAAAGAAGAACATTCACTATAAAAAATCCAAAATTCTGTATAAATTATTATTATACTCTAAGATGTAATATAGTCCATAGAGGTAAAACAAGTATTGGAGACATTAAAATGCTTGCAAAAGCAACAAACGAATTATTAGACATATTCGAATACATACTTGATAAAACCTTCAAGGATTATGAAGAATAAAAAAATTTAAAAAAAGTAAAATAAATTATATTTTACTTATCTTGAATTTTTTACTCTATCAAATAAGTTCATCATAAATTCATGAACTTCTTTAGATACAGCTTTTAAAATTTCAGGATTATGATACAAGTCAGTTCTTTCAACAGTGAATGCATCATAGATTTCTTTATCTTCAGAAAGATTATCTAATATTTCACAAATATCCCAGTAACAATCATCCCAAGTAGCATAAAAGGTCCATCCTTCATCATCAGATGTGAAAACAAGTGCACCAGATCTCCAAATTTTAATATAATCGCCTTTTAATTCGACATCTTCCACTCTTGGATACCTACTTATTTGATAATCTATAAAATCTCTATATTTTATTGGTTTTTCCATATAAATCATCTCCTTTTATAAAAAGATAAAAAATAAAATCTACAGTCTTATTCAATTCAGCAGTAACACAGTAACTGGAAAATTGAACACAAAATAGGATATATGTCTAAAAAAAGTCCTCCCAAGTAATATTAAATTAAAAACTATGCTATATAAAGGTGTTGAAAAAAATATGAAAATTATAAAAAATTTAATGAAAATTTAATATAAAGAAATAAAAAAAAATTTAATAAAAATATAATAAAGAAATGATAAACATTTCAAATAATTAATATAATGATAGAAATAATATCTATTCAATATCATCTAAAAATTCTGCTATTTTTTCATTTCTTTCTACACAAGAGACATCCTCAGACATTACATCTCTTGAATAACTAACAGAATGAGATACTGATCTGTATACAGAGTCTGTACCTCTTGCATTATGAGTATATGATTTTGCTAATTTTTTATCAATACCCATTCTATCACTAATTTCTTGAGTATCAATATTAGCTCCAATGAAAGTAAAAATCCAATCATTCTTTTCTCTATGGTCTTTAATCATAGATTGTACAGATTCCCAGTCATATTCTTGACTTGCATTTTCATAACCGTCTGTTATAATTGTTACAATAACATTTCCAGGTCTTTTTTCTTCAGGTAAAGATGCAATTTTTTGATCAATTTTAGATATAGTTTTACCAACAGCATCTAACATAGCAGTCACACCACAAGGTTGGTATTCTTTTTCAGTTATATCTTCAACATCTTTAATATCTACCCCATCATGTAACATAATGTATCTATCATCAAATAATACAGTAGTAATATTTGCTTCACCCTTTTGTGCCCTTTGTTCTTTTAACAAAGAATTATAACCACCAATTGTATCATTTGTTAATTTATACATTGAACCACTCATATCTAAAATAAATACAAGTTCACTTAAATTTTTATCCATTTTTTTAATCCTCCCTTTAATTTCTAATACTTATTACTAAAGAGTAGTATTTAAAGGTAGGGAAATAATAGTTTACTAGTAAACAATTAAATGAATAAATCCACTAAAATAAAGCAATTAAAACAGAAATCCCTAAAATAAGGAATATACCATAACAACAAGCTAAAATAAGTTCAAAAATACTCATAATTTACCTCCATATAATAATATAATCTTCTTTTTATTTAAAATTAATTAAGTCAATAATATTTAAGTTAAATAAAAAATAAAAAATAATACAATTAACATATTAAAAATAAATTAAATTAAAATAAATAAAATAAATAATATAAATAAAAATAAAAAACAGTGATAAAATGAATCCAGTAAGATGTCCTAAATGTGGAAAGATTAATGATGGAACTACTTATTTCTGTATATACTGTGGAACTATCTTTGAGGATTATAAAGAAGAAGATATTGAACTTCCAAAGATATTTACACGTGAAAACTTTAATGAAACAGAAGAAAAATTAAAAAATACAGAAAACCAAAATAATTCATTAAATCAAGAAAATCAAGATCAATTTAATCAGTTTAATCAATTTGATACAATTCCTAAAAAAAGAAAACATACATTAGCTATTATTCTTGGGTATTTCTTTTCAATCATGGGTGGATTAATTGGTTTTATAATAGCTATTTATCTTATTACTCGTGAAGATCCAAATGCTAAAAAACATGGAAAGATTCAACTTGCAATTTTAATATTCTGGTTAATATTTATGGGAATTCTAATTTGGACTGGTGCAATGGATTATCATATGTTACTCACACCAATGAATTTAACTTCTATGCAGAATATGAGCGGAATTAATAATTCTGCAGATTTAAATAATTTACTTACTTATCCATAAACAATAAGAAATAATTTTATTATTTCTTTACTTTTTTTCTATTTTTTACTACAAAATTAAATATAAAATAATTAAAATAATGATTAATTAAAATACTATTTTTTATTACAACTTATCAAAATATTAATCATTTAATTAAAATAAACAAAGTATATTAAAAACATGAATAAGTTTAAATAGCACATCTATTTGTAACAATAGATAATGTAAATTAGATAAAAATAAAAATAAAAAAGAGCATTAAAAATAAAAAAGAGAGTATTAAAACTAATACTCTCTTTCATGGGATTTATTGAATAAATAACATTTTATTCAACATGATATACTTAATTATAATTATTATTTTCATAATATTTATATTTAACATTAGACAATATAAACAATAGGTGATTACCTAACTGGCAGGAATATATTAGAATATTACCTTAAAAAATTAATTACAACTAGCAAAAATGCAATTAAAATATGGTAAATTGCTAATAATAACAAATAATTCATAATATTACCTCCCTAATTTCAATAACTCGGGATTCAAAGTATATCATATCCCATAAAAATTATAAAATCCAAGAGATACTTATATTCAGGCAATCACCTAAAACTATTTTTAAAATTACTTTTATAAAAACTTTTCTAAAAAATAGAGATTAATTCAAAGCTTAAAATCGATTTTACAAACTGACAACAATTTTTTAAACAAATAACAATTTTTTAAAAGAGTAACAATAATTTAAAGTAATTATAAAACTCTAAATTAAAAACAATTTTACAAACTTACAACAAAATTCCAATATGACTTCAATATTATAAGAAAAATAGAAAAAATTAGAATAATATAAAATGAAATGAATAAAAAAGTTAAAAAAAAGTGAATTAAATTAAAAAAGAATAAAAAAAGTGAATTAAATTAAAAAAATAAAAAAGAAGTAAAAACTTCTTAATTATTTGATTTTGATAGCATCAGCAATTGTTTTACTTACAGTATAAGAAACATTTTTAGTAGATATAGCTACTTTATAAGTTCCTTTTGCTAAGTCTTTTGTGTTGATTGATGCAGAACCTGCTGTGTTTGTGCTTGTAGTGTAGGTTTTTATAAGTTTAGATCCTTTATATACTTTAACAACAATGGAGAGACCACTGATTGCTTTTTCTGTGTCTTTGTTTGTGACATTTATTTTAAAGTATTGGGATTTTTTGTAGGTATTGGTTACATTTGGTGCTATAATATTGGTTTTATATTTAGTCATAATGAGTTTACCAATATTTGCACTGCTTACTGTGTATTTACTATTTGCAGATGCGACTTTAATAGTGTAAGTACCTGTAGTAAGTGCTTTTGTATTGAATGAAACTGCACCATTTTTATTGGTTTTTAAGGAATATTTTTTTACATATTTACCATTTTTATAGAGTTTGACTGTAAGTGCTAATCCACTTATTACTTTACCACCATCAACTTTAGTTGCTGTGATGGTGAAGTATTGGCTTTTTCCATAAATATTAGTTGTGTTTTTTGCTGTGACAGCTACTTTTTGTTTCTGCATTACAATTGCCGCAGTTATAGATTTACTTACTGTGTAATATTTATTTGAGGAACTGATACGTACATTGTATGTTCCAGCAGCAAGATCTTTAGTATTTATAGATGCAATACCATTAGATGCTGTTTTTACAGAGTAGGTTTTTACAAGTTTAGATCCTTTATAAACTTTAACAGTGAGTGCTATTGCATTAATTGGAGTTTTCTTTATGGTTCTTGTCACATTAATTTTAAAGTATTGGTTTAATCCACATTTATTTGTTACTTTTGGTGCAACAACTGTGGTTTTACCTTTACTGACAGTTATGTAATTGGTTTTTGATTTTGTAGAAACATATTTAGTAGATTCAGCACTACTTACAATAACCTTGTGTTTTGCTATACTAAGAGTTGATGCATGGTATTTTGCATAACCATCTGTACCTGTGGTTACTGTAACTGTTTTATATTTAGATCCTGTGTAAACTTTAAGTTTGAGTTTAACACCAACCATAATTTTACCTTTATTATCTGTGACTTTAACTTTAAAGTAATCTCC
>JAKSUE010000056.1 GCA_024409165.1 archaeon | reverse complement strand
ATCTTCTTCTAAATCATCATCTTCAACGATTTCTTCATCGTCTTCAGAATTTTCAGATAATTCTTCAGCTAATTCTCTTTCAACTTCTTCTCTGAAATCTTGGAGTTCAGGTGCTTTTAAACCTTCATCAACTGCTTCTTCATTAAGTCTTTCTTCTTCAGCAGCTTTAGCTTCAGCATCTTCAGGTAATTCACCGTCAATTTCTAAACAGAGTTTATTTTTAATTCTATCAGTTAAACCGGATGTATGAGCTTCTTTTTCAATTAATTTAATAACGTTTTTAACTAATTGCTCCATGTCTTTGTCACCTTTAACCCAGACAAGACCATTTTGACCAACAACAATTTTACAACCAGTTTTACCTTTAATCATGTTAATCATAGAACCTTTTTTACCGATTAAACGAGGTACTTTAGTAGGAGCAATATCTACAACGATTCCTCCTTTGAATTTACCCATTCCACGACCTTTAAGTCCTAATTTAACTTTTTTAACTTCATCAACATCGACAATTCTTAAAAAGAGAACATCACCAATGTCAAATACTCTACTTAATTCCTTCTTCTCTCTTCCGAAAACTTCAGATGCAGGTAAAATACCAGAGTATGGGGAATTTAAATCAACTTCCCACATGGAAAATCTAACATCACTGATTTTACCAATTACAACATCACCTTTTTTAGGAAGATATTTACTTTTAAGAGGAACTACAGTTACTTTTTTGTTTCTTAAAGAAACTAAACCTAAGAGTTTGGAACAAATTTTTCCATCTTCTTCAAAGGTTCCTCTTCCTGAATAGTAATCCTCTTCAGCGAGTACTTGTCCAGGAACAACTAAATCTTTTTCTTTCACATATAACATACATATACTTCCTATTAAGTATACCATTCAACAATCTACTAATTAATCAAATAATAAAAATACTAATTAAATTTTATGAACAATTAAAACTAAAGATTATTTAATTAACATTTAATCAATTATTTAATTAATTTAGTTTCAGCTTCTCCTCCTGAGATAGAAGCCATTTTATGATTAAAATCATCTTGAAGTCCACCAGCCATTTCAATAATAGCTATCCATGAACCGTCTTGTTGCCATTCTTCGTTAAGAATATTTCCAAATGGACGAATTGCAGAGTAAGCACTACCTGCAGCAGAACCTGGCAATCTGACAGCCATTTTGACTTTTTCGAATTTAATTGGAATTAATGGTTTAATTCCTTTTAAAGCT
This sequence comes from archaeon, assembly GCA_024409165.1. Lineage (GTDB taxonomy): Archaea > Methanobacteriota > Methanobacteria > Methanobacteriales > Methanobacteriaceae > Methanobrevibacter. The sequence continues at coordinate 6,679 of JAKSUE010000056.1, read as the reverse complement.
ATTTGAACTTGTTCATCTACAGATTTAAATGCATCAATATGAACTTTAGCTTCATTCATTGCATTTTCAATTCTTTGTGCAGGATGTGGAAGACCTGTTTGAGGATTAATAGCTTCTCTTGCAATAGTAGAAATAACTTGTTTTCTTTTATCCTCTTGCATTTGTCTTCTTTGTTCAGCAGTTAACTGAACTTGTCCTTTTTTAAGAATTTGAGCTGCAACTTCTAAAACATCAGTAGTTTCAAAAACTTTAGTCATAGCTTCTTCAGATGCTTTATCTCCTTTTTTAGAGTCTTTAAAAATCTCTTCAACAGCTAAAATATCATCAATAGCTATTTCTTTTTCATTATCAGGATTTCTAAAATCTGCAGCTAAATCAGGATCAACTAAAATTTCAAATTTTTCACCAAATGATTCAAGTCTTGCAATAATAGCATCATCTATATTTACCATACTTAAACCTTCAATTAAATAATTAAAAGATTATTTATTAAGATAAATTAATCATAAGATTAAATAAATCATTACTTTAAAAATAACCTGATTTATTTAAAAATAAGACTAATTTATTTAAATAATCTATTCAGAATCATCTTCTTCGCTAACTTCTTCATCTGCATCTTCTGCATCTTCAGTTTCAGCTTCAACATCTTCTACTTCTTCAGAGTCATCTTCAGCTTCTTCTGCTTCTTCTGCTTCTTCTTCCTCTTCTTCAGTATTTCTTTCGATGAGAGCTTCTACATATTTAGCTACTTCTTCATCAGATAATTTTCTGTAAGCTTGAGTTGCTACTTCAATAACAGCTATTTCAACACTATTTTCAGTAGCTGCACCATTAGTTGCTTCGTAAAGTGCATCTAAACCTAATTCAATAGCTTCTTCTAAAGTGCAATCTTCATCATAATTTTCTTCAAATACATCCATAGCTGCATTAACACCAGAACCAATAGCAGTTGCTTTATATTCAATTAAAGCTCCACTTGGATCAGTTTCAAATAAACGGACATCTTCACCATTTACACCACCAATAATAAGTGCAGAACCAAATGGTCTTACACCACCATTTTGAGTGTATAATTGTTTCATGTCACATATTTTCTTAGCTAAACCAGATACTAAAATTGGTTCATTATAGGTTATTCTATTGATTTGAGATTCAATACGTGCTCTTTCAATTAAAGCTCTTGCATCAGCTACAAGACCTGAAGTAGCAGCACCTATATGATTATCAATTTGGAAAATTTTCTCAATTGATTTAGCTTCTACTAATCTACTAGTAGTTCTTTTATCTACAACAAGTACAACACCCTCTTTGGATTTAACACCTAAAGAAGTTGTACCTCTTTTAACTGCTTCTCTTGCATATTCTACTTGGAAAAGTCTTCCATCTGGGCTAAAAACAGTAATTGCTCTATCATATCCAGCATTTTGTTGTAAAGGTTGCATTTCTATACCTCACTAATTAAATTTCATCTGTCTAATATCAATAATATATAATTATTATATAATTAACTTGTAAATTTTTTATTTAAATCTAAAATTTACAATTAATTCGTATAAAAATGATTTTTAAGTCTGTTACACTCGAATAGCTAATAAAAATAAAAAGATAGCTATAATTTTAATTTAAACTTAAATTTAAAAATAAACCAAAAATTCCATTATTTGGTAATAATATTTTATTGATATTTCTTTACAATAATATTTATAGTAAGTATCATTTATAAAGTTGACTATTTAATTTTATAAAAAATATTTTTAAAAATAATTTAATTAAATTAAAAAATAGAAAAAATAATTCAATTTATATGAAAATAGACAAAAATATTAATTTATATAAAAACCAATAGAATACTGTAAGAAAAAACAAGGTGATTTAGATTTATACTTTTTTATTATGCATTTTAATATTAATCATAGGTTATATAACTTATGGTAAATTAATAGAAAAAGTTGTAGGTATTGATGAAAATATAAAAACACCAGCACATAGATTAAATGATGGTGTAGATTATGTTCCAATGAATAAATATAAAGCTTTTTTAATTCATTTTCTTAATATTGCAGGTTTAGGTCCTATTTTTGGAGCTATTCAAGGTGCATTATTTGGACCTTCAGCTTTTTTATGGATTGTTTTAGGTACAATATTTGCTGGTGCAGTTCATGATTTCTTTTCAGGATTCTTATCAGTGAAACTTGATGGTTTATCTATTCCTGGTTTAATTAGTGAATATTTAGGAGAATCTATTCGTAAATTATTAGCTATTTTAACAATTATAACCCTTGTTCTTCTTACTGCATCATTTACAACAGGATCTGCAACATTAATTTATTCTTTAACTAATATACCTATACTTACTTTGGTTATAATAATATTCGTATATTTATTAATTGCTTCAATATTCCCTATTGATAAAATAATAGGTAAAATTTACCCAGTATTTGGATTTTTATTTTTATTAATGAGTATTTTAATGATAGTAGGTTTATTACTTTCTAATACATATGTAATTCCAGAATTTACTACTGCTAATTTGTATTTTAGCAAATATCCAATATTCCCATTCTTATTTATTACAGTTGCATGTGGTGCTATTTCTGGATTCCATTCAAGTCAATCCCCAATTATTGCAAGATGTATTGATAATGAAAAAGATATGAGGTTTGTATTTTATGGTGCAATGATACTTGAAGGAATCACTGCTTTAATATGGGCAGCTGTTGCTATGGCTTTCTTCCATGGCCAACCTCAAATTGCAATATTATATGGTGCAAATCCAGCTATTGGGGTAAAAGAAATGTCCTTTGCTCTTTTAGGAACTTTAGGTTTAACTTTAACAATTATTGGAGTAGTTATATGTCCAATCACCAGTGCAGATACTGCATTACGTAGTGCGAGAATTATTATTGGAGATGAATTAAAAATTAATCAATCAAAATTAATTTCAAGACTAAAAATATCAATACCTCTATTTATTATTACTTTAGCATTAACTTTTGTTGATTTTACATTAATTTGGAGATATTTTGCATTTTCACAACTAATTGTAGCATCTTTAGTTCTTTGGGCTGCAACAGTTTATTTAATGAGAAATAAAAAGTACTATATTATAACCATTCTTCCTGCAATGTTCTGTACCCTTGTAGCTATTGCCTATATCTTACAAGCTCCTGAAGGATTACATATTGATGCATTAATATCCAATATAATAGCTATAATTGGAACAGCAATTATAACTGTAATATTTATGCATTATTATAAGAATAAAAAAGAGATATTGAAACTATTATAGAATAGTTATTTTATATAAATAACTATTTTTTCTTATTTTAAAATTAAAAAAATTAAGTAAATATGAATTTACTCATCAATATACTTTTCAATAGCTGATTTAACAGTTCCTGTAATTCCAATTGTTGTAATAGCTATTTTATTATGATTATATCTTGTAATAAGTGCAAGTCCTGATCTTACTTTTTCTTCATAACCGGACTGACATCTTAAAATGGTTTTGTAATGAATATAATCATCGGTTCTCTCAACAAAGTAGTGTCTCATGACCCATAGATTAAAGTTACTTGTTTCACATTCTCCAGAGAACCTAATACAAGCATCCCATATAGGTAAGACCATGTCATCTTTATCAAGTTCTATTTCTGATTTGACATCAAGGACTAAGTAGTGGTTGGTTATTCTGAGGGTTGGTGGTAAAACTTTAAGTTTAGTCATTATATTGGCTCCTCATTTATATCTTCAAATTCAACATTAATATCTTCTTCATTGACTTCAATATCATCAGTGAATAAATTATCAAAATCAACATTGGTTTCTTCTTTTTTGTGGACTTCTGTGAAATCTGAGGCATCTTCTATGACTTTGACTCCTTGAACAATTATGTTTTTTCTTTGTTTGTTGAAGTTTAGGATTTCTTTTGGATAGTGGTAGAAACCTTTGTAGATTTCTTCATTTGTAAATCCGATTGCTTTGAAGACTGCTACTATGTCTCTTGTGGTTCTTACATCATAGATGTATTTGGTGTCTGTGGTTAGGATGATTGGGAAATTGTATTTTCTGTGGAATTTTAGGATTTCTTTGAAACTTGCTATTGCATTTGCTCTGTATTTAAGGTGTTGGTTTAATATGTCACGGAAACAGAGTTCAATAGCTACATTGTTTTTAGCAGCTAATTTAGCTAATACATGATTCATACCAGAGTCATGTCTTTTATAATATGGACGGGATAAGACATCCATTTTAACATTTTCACAGATTCCTCTGTTGAGTTTTAAGTCTCCACCTAAACAGCTGATATAGTTTGATTTAGAGCGGAATTTATTAGCTATTTTTCTTGCTTCATTTTGATTTTTTGCTCCTGCAATATTGATTCCCATTGAGATATCTGCAGTTACTTCTTGTGATAATTCATTATAATAATCTTGGGCTTTTTTATAGTAATCTGGAGAATAATTTAGGTTAATATGATTCCAACCAAATTTAGATGCTTCTTTGATTAATTTTAAATCATTATCAAAGTTTTGACCTCTGACATTTAAATCATAGAATTTCATATATTCACCTTTTATTTAAATTATGGATTTAACATCTTATTTGCCTAAATTAGAGAATACCTCTTCAAGTTTTTTAAGAGCTACTTCTTTTTTAGCAGGATATGCAGCTACTTTAACTTTAAGATGAATACTGTCTCCTCCGTCTAAGATTTTCCATTGACTTAGATCTTGTTTTAAGTCTTTATCATCTTTAGTTGAATTTAAGTCTTTATCATTATCTTCAGAATCATCATTTAAGTCTTCTGAAGCTTTGAAATCTTTTGAGAATCTTAAAAATAGGTTTCCTTTTTCATCCATTTTTTTATCTAAATCATTGTGTAATTTAGTTAATTGTTCTTTATCAATAGCTAAAAGATTATTTAAGAATTCTTTTGTGTGTCTTTTTTTAGAGATTATACCAGATAAAATAACCATTGGTTCTTCAAGTAATCCTTCAACTTCTTCTGCTTCAATTTCAGCATTTGGTAAAATATTTAAAAGAGCTTGTGTAATTAAATCTAAATCTTCATGTTCGTATACAAAAACTCTATATCTAATGTTATGAATCATAAATACCAACTCTTTTTATTAAATAATTAGAATTATATTTAATAAGTTATCACTTACAAATTAAAATAAGAATTAGAAATGAAATAAAAATAATAAAAATAAGTATAAGAATGCTCCGACCGGGATTCGAACCCGAGTCTTCGGCTCGAAAGGCCGAAATGATTGGCCGGACTACACCATCGGAGCATATGAAAACACATTCTAATTTATAAACATTATCATTTATAAAGTTAACTATTAAAATAATATTATTTTGAAAGTATAATTTCTAAAAAATATTAAATTTTAGTTAAAATTATAAACTAAAAATAAAAAGAAAAGAAAAAATTAAAAAAAGATTATTTTAATCTTTTTTCACTACCTTTTCCTTTATTTCTACGGCCACGGCCTTTTTTACCAGCACTAGTTAAGCCTCTGAGAGCTCTACTTCTGTGTTGTTTTTCACAAATCCAGTTAATTTTAGGGTCGTTGACAATAGAAGGACTTCTAGGGTCTACTAAAATTACTTCAAAGTATTTGTATTTACCGTCAGCCCATACCCAGTAGGAGTTTAATACTTCCATGTTAGGGTATTTTTTAGCTACACGTTCTTCAGCAATTCTTTGAATAGATTTTGCCATGGTGATTTTGTTTACACCCATTCTTTTTGGTCTACGACCGTGTAAGAAACGAGTTTTTCTTCTTCCACCACGTCTAACTTTGGTTCTTACTACAACGAAACCTTTTTTAGCTCTGTAACCTAAAGATCTAGCACGATCAATTCTGGTTGGTCTATCAATTCTTACAATTGCTGGTTGTTTTCTCCATACAGGAGCTCTTTGCCACATGAGTTCTCTTACATAAGACTCATCTGGGTTTTTCCATGCATCTCTTACATATTTGTACATACTCATTTTAATTACCTCTTGTTCAGCTTTTCGCCACATCCATATGAAAAAATATTAAAAAATTTAATAATATTTAATCATTAAAGGCTTATTAAATAAATAAACGTTAAAAAATGATTTAAATTAAATCAATGACTATTAAATTAAATAGCAAAATTTCTAACGTAATAATATATTTATTTTTATTATTTAAAAAGGTTTTGTATAAAACAAGAATTTAAAAAGATAAAATAAAATTTAAATAGTTCACCAGTAAACTATTAAAATAGATAAAATAAAATTTAATTAAAAAAATAAAAAGAAAGAATAAAAATAAAAATATATTATTTTATTATTTCTAAACCCTTTATTTTTTCAAAATCAGAGTCAAATGTAACTATTTTATTTAATCCTAATTTTTCCATTGATTCCAATATAGTACAATCTGCATAATTAATTGAGGAATCATAATGTAAATATATATCTAAAGATTTTTCATAATCTTCTTGAGATAAATATATAAGTTCATTAATTTCAGTTAAAGCTAAAAATAATTGTTTACCTAATTTTCCACCAACATTCGTAAAAGAGTTTAAAGTTTCTGTTAAAACAGTGTTATTAATATATCTTTTTTCATTTAATTGAGTTTCAATAGATAATGCTCTTTCATGATTTTTATCATTTTTAATTAAACGC
>JAKSUE010000055.1 GCA_024409165.1 archaeon | reverse complement strand
TATATAGTTATCTTTAAAATTAGATCTAAAATTAGAAAAATAGATAAAATAAGTAAATATTATTAGACTAATAAACTAATACTAATAAATTAATTAATAAATTAATAAAAATAAAAAAATAAAATTAAGTAAGATAAAATTATCTTACTCTTAAAGCGTATTCTCCAGCAAGTTCAATACCCAATTCTTTAGCAACAATGGAATTTTCAGGATCAGTTACAATTAAAAGTCCACTCCAATTAGAAGAAGTAGGGTTTTTACAAACTGGACAAAGCTCTTTTTCAGTTAATCTACTACAATGAGTACATGCTTTCATGCTTTAGCCTTCCTTTCAGCAGCTTTTCTTTTTTCTGCAATAATCCATTCATCTTTACCTAAATTAGGTTGTCTCATAGTAAGTCCAATTCTACTTTCTTTGACGGATTTTCCTTTAATACTTAAAGCAACAATTCTTGCTCTAACAAAATCCCCTTCACTAAGAATTTTACCAGATTCCTTACCAATAAGAGATCCACCTTTAGAGTCGTGATTAATATAATCATCTGTAACTTGAGATACGTGGATAAGACCATCCATAGGACCCATTCTTACAAATGCACCAAATTCCCTAATATCAATAACTTCTCCTTCAATAATCTCTTGTTGTTCTGGTTTAAAGAAAATAGCATTAAATACAACACTATAATATGCTGCACCATCACCCATAATAAGAGTTCCTTCGCCCATTTCTTCAATACTTACAACACTAATAATTAAACCTAAATCTTTATCAAGATTACCAGCGTAATCTTCATTTAAGGTTTCAATAGCTACATCTTCAAGAGGTTCATCGAATCTATAAGGTGGGATTCTGACTGTGTCCTCAATTTTTGCCATATAATACAAAACAATCCCTCATTTTATTTAATAATCTAAAATTTACAGATCAACATCAATTAAATAATTAATAACTAATAATTAATATTTAACTATTAATTAATAACCATTACGAATAATAAAATTTAATAACAATTATTGTTAATAGCCATCACCATCAATAGCTAAATAACGTTTTTGTCTTAGATAGACAATTGTTAAATTATTTTTTTTAGCTTTTTTTCTAAGTTCAATATCATTTGTAGCTAAAATGTCAGCTACTCTAATTAAAGCATCATCAACTAATTCACCTTGATTTAATGGAATATCTCTAATTTCAATTTCGCCAGATTGTGCTATTTTTAGACCTAAACTTGCAGCTAATCTTGTTTTAGAGTTTTTATTATTTTTTAAACCTTTAAGTTCACTAATAACAAATTTAGTAGTTACAAGTTTATGATTAGGTAATCTTATTTTAAATTCTTCAAGAATGTCTACATTAAATTGAAATGGAAGTAAGAAGAAGTTTGTATCAATAAATACTTCTTTTACTTGTTTTGATTCCATAATAACCATCAAAAGTGTTATAATCTGTTAAATGATACTAATTTATTGAATAATACCGAAACCAATTAATCTCCAACGTGCACCGACTCTACGGGATAAAGCTACTCTATCACCTTTATCAGCACAAACTGGTAATTTTAAAGCAACAGTAACATTTTTCTTAACTTTAGTAACAACACCAACAGTAGTGGTTGTACCACAGTTAATCATTAAAGGTTCTTTAAGTTTAATTGGAGCAACATCTTTTTCTTCTTTAGTACCTACAACACGGTCTAAAAGTTCTGTTTTCATTTCAAAACTGTGTAAAACATCAGGTAAAGTACCTTCAGCACCAGCAACAGAACCAGATAATGAATCTGCTTTAGTTAATGAAGGGTCAAGTTTAGTAGCTACACCAATAAGTCCACCAGGACCTACTTCTTCAACAGATTCTCCTCCAACTTCTAAACCAATAATTTCAGAGGTAAGATTAAGCCATCTATTTTGCTTACCTTCTTTAACATTAATTCCAGGCCTAATTTCAATAATATCTCCTAATTTAAGAGTACCTTGGACTAAACTTCCACCGATAACTCCACCTTTTAATTTTTTAGGACGGGACCCTGGTTTGTTAATATCAAAAGATCTTGCAACATGCATTTTTGCAGGTTTATCTAAGTCTTTTTCAGGACTTTGAATAATATCATTAATTGCTTCAATAAGAATATCAATATTTGCACCTTGTTGAGCAGATACAGGAATAATTGGTGCATCTTCTGCACAAGTACCTTTAACAAACTCTTTAATTTCTTTATAACTTTCAATTGCACGTTCACGAGGTACGATATCTACTTTATTCTGAACAACAATAACATCTTTAACTCCAATTACATCAAGAGCCATTAAATGTTCTTTAGTTTGAGGTTGTGGACATTCTTCGTTTGCAGCTATTACTAAAACTGCACCATCCATAATTGCTGCACCAGATAACATAGTTGCCATTAAGGTTTCGTGTCCTGGAGCATCAACAAAGGAAACTTTTCTTATAACTTCAGTCTCACTACCACAATGTTCACATACTTTAGCAGTAGTATAACAGAAAGGTTCATCACATTTAGGACATTTTCTAAACTCAATATCTGCATATCCTAAACGAATAGATATACCTCTTTTTGTTTCTTCACTGTGAGTATCTGTCCATACACCAGATAATGCTTTAGTAAGTGTTGTTTTACCGTGATCGACATGACCCACAAGTCCTATGTTAACATCAGACTGTACTTTCACAGATTACACCTTTTAATTTTTTTAAATAATTTAATAAGAATGATATATTGATTAATTTAACATAATCAATAGAATTGAAAACATTAATCTAAATATTAACTACACTTAAATTATCTAAATTAATCAATATATTGTAATAATTAATAAGTATAATTGAATATTTTACAAAATAATAAAAAATATAAATGGTTTAAATTATTCTAAACATTATATTTAATATTATACTAAATAAATTAGATAAAATAAATTAAGTAAAGTTATAATAAAATAACTAAACTTAAACAATAAGTTAAGTTATTAAATAAATAACTAAACCTAAACTTTTATCAATTTAATAAACTATCTGATTATTCTTCTGCTTCTTCCTCTTCAGCAGGATTTAAGATTTCAGATATGGATTTGCTACCTTCTTTGGTAACAACAGTGTTAATTTGAACAATATCTTCAGAGATAGTGTTACCTCTGACGGTTTTTCTTCTTTTAACACCTTTTACTTTAGGATGGTAACCTACACCACCAGTTAAAAGACTTTTGATTCTTCTAGGACCATCAACGTCTTTTTTCATAGTGAAACCGTTTTTGTCACTACCACCAGTGATTTTTAAGGTGTAACCGTCTAAACCGACGATTTGACCATCGAATTCATCACCGATTTTTAAACCGATTAATTGTTTATCATTTGATTCATAATCAACTTGATAAGTAGTCTCTTTTTGAGAAACAACAACTTTAAATGCCAAAAAAATTCCTCCTTTGAGTAATTTTAGGAATTCATCCTTTTAATTCTCTAGATTAATTCTATAATAAAACATTATATTAATTTAAATTATTCGAAAAGACCATAATAGAATATTATATTAATTATTCGAAAGTAGAATATTTGAAAGCAAATTATTCGAAAAGACCAAATTTACCCCATTCTGGTTCTTGTTTACGTTTAATATCGCAGATTTCACCAAGGGTATTGAATTCGTATTCATCTAATTTGTCTTTGAATTCTCTTTCTAAGATTTTATAGTGTTTTTCTGGAATATCTATGTATAAAGTGTCTCCTTCTTCAAAGTCTTTACCTGCAACAGCATCATTAATAGCCATAGCAACTCTTTGACCTCTGGAGATTTCAGGTAATGTTTCACCTTTATCTTCCATACTTGCAATAGTTCCTACATAATCACCATTTTTATTCATTAAAGGATAACCTTGTTTAACAGTTCCAGCTTCAACTTCAATTCCACAGATAGCTGGTTTACTTTGCCTAAAGATTAATTTTGGTAAGACCATGAATTTAGCAGGTTTAATAATAGCATCAAGCCATTGTTTTTTACGTGCTTCTTGTTTTTCTTTAATCCAAGCTTCATAATCTTCTGTAATTTGATAAATTACATCTCCAGCAAATAATTTAACATTAGAATTATCTAAGTCTTCTTGTGCTTTTGGATGTACTTTAACATTAAATGCTATGATAACACCATATTCCTCATTTTCTTCACAAGCAATAGATGCATTAATAACATCTCTTTTAGTAACATCTCCAATTTCAGCAGATCTTACTGGAATATCAATTTCTTTAAGTAAGTGAACTACAGCTTCAAGTGAACCAATAGTATCAGCTTTAACAAGTAAACCTTCATCATCAACATCTACAGCCATATCTTCTAATTCTTTTAATAATTCTGCTTCAACATCTTCTTCTTCACTTAATACTCTAAGTGGAGAGCCTGAAACAATATCATCAAGATTAGGTGCTGCAATTTTAATACCTGCAGCTGCAACAACTTCATCAACCTTTTTAAACTTCTTCTTAGAATCTCTCATTTCTTCAAGAGGTAAAGGTCTTAAGATAGAACGGATTTTAGTTTTAACAACATTATCAGAATCCATTAAAGCAATTTCATCATTTGATCTTAAAACACCATCATAAATAATAGTATCAACAGTCATTCCAAGACCAGTTTCTTCTTTAACTTCTAAGACAGTTCCTTTAGCAGGAGCATCTTCATGGATTTCAAGTTGTTGAGTTAAATATTGTTGAGCTAAACCAAGTAACATAGTAATTAACTCAATAACACCTTGACCAGATTTTGCACAAATAGGAACAATAGCTATTTGAGAAGCAAAATCAGTAACTCTATCAAATCTTTCAGCTTGGAATCCTTCTTCATAAAGAACACCAAGGAGTTCATAAATTTTCATATCAACAGCATCTTGAACACTTTGATGTTGTTTAGGGAAACTTTGAGTAAAAGATTCACCTTCATGAACTTCCCAGCCATAAATTCTATCAACTTTATTTGCTGCAACGATAAATGGAGTTTTATACATTTTTAAAATATTAATTGCTTCATAAGTTTGAGGTTTAAAACCATCATTAATATCAACAATTAAAATAGCTAAATCAGCTAATGCTCCACCACGTTTTCTTAAAGAAGTGAATGCTGCATGTCCTGGAGTATCAATAAAAAACAAACCTGGAATTGTGTCTTTAATAGACAATTTAGCTATAAAATTACCACAAATATCTTCGATAGTATCCATAGGAATTTCAGTAGCTCCGATATGCTGAGTAATACCTCCAGCTTCTCTATCAGCTACAGTACTTCCACGAATATAATCTAACAATGTGGTTTTACCATGGTCTACATGACCTAAAACAGATACAATTGGGGATCTAATTTTCATTTTTACTCCTTAAACAAAATGTTTACATAAATTAATACAATAATAATTTAAATTTAAATTTAAATATAATTTAGAATTAACAAACATTAGATTTATTCATAAACCCAAGGTTCATCAAACATAGAATAATCACAAATTTCGTCTTCATCAAAGAAGAGAGCTATTTCCCTTTTAGCGGAACCTGGTGCATCAGATGCGTGGATAATGTTTCTTCCAGTATCTAAACCGTAATCTCCTCTAATAGTTCCAACAGCTGCTTCTTTAGGATTAGTTGAACCGACCATTTTTCTGATAACAGAAATTGCTTCGTCACCTTCAATAACCATAGTTAATACAGGATAAGAAGTAATGTACTTAATTAATCCATCAAAGAATGGTTTATCAGAATGTTCACCATAATGGTCTTTAGCTAATTCTTCATCAACAGTTCTTAATTTTAAAGCGACAATTTTAAGACCTTTTTCTTCAAAACGGCTTAAAATAGGTCCCATTAAACGTCTAGATACTGCATCAGGTTTCATCATAACAAAGCTTTTTTCAATCATTCTTTAACCCATTTTACTTTTCTTGGTACTCTACCAAGTTTAATCATATTTTTTTCACATTTACTACTACAAAAGAAATAGATAGAACCGTCTTTTTTAACATACATTTTTCCAGTACCTTCTTCTATTTCTTTACCACAGAATGAACAAGTTCTCATGTTATTACACCTTCTTAATAACTAAGAATTATGTTAAAAACCTTAAAAAACCTTAAAGGTTCTTAAGGAGTTCTAATCTCCTTAGCTTCTCTAATTGTGTCGAGTAACATTAAAATATCGCCTTTTCTTACAGGACCCATGATATTTCTTGTTAAAATTCTTCCTTTATCTCTTCCATCGAGAATTCTGCATTTTACTTGCATGATTTCTCCAGTCATACCAGTTCTGTTAAGAACTTCTATAACTTCAGCTGGACTTCCTTCTTCCATATTATCACCTGTTAAGTATAATTGAAGATATAATCTTCTTTAAACAGAGCTGAAAAATATCTATTCTTTAAGTTCTGCGACTTTTTCAACAACTTCTGCGACTAATTCTTCAGCATCTCCAGCATCAACAATACATGCGGAAGCGGTACCAACACTTAAACCTGCAGCTGCGCCTACTTTATCTTTAGTAGCTAAGTATGCGTAAGGAATTTCTTTTTCTTCTGCGAGAACAGGAATGTGTGCAACGATTTCAGCAGGATCTACGTCTTCTGCAATTAATACTAAAGCTGCGTTTCCTCTTTCGATAAATTTAGTTACTTCGTTAGTTCCTTTTGCTACTTTACCAGTTTTTTGAGCTACTGCTAAAGCTTCTTCTGCTTTATCAGCGATTTCTTCAGGTGTGTCAAATTTTACATAAATGTTTGCCATATTATTTACCTCCTTTTTCATCTGGCTTTTGCCATCCATCGGCAAATATTATAATTGCAATAAAACCTATATTTTTTTGATTTTATTAAATTTAAATAAACAATTATAATAATTAAAACAGTAATTAAACAATAAAACTACAATTAAATCAATTAATCAATAGATTTAATGTAAAATTACAATCAATAAAAATCCGAAAAATAAAAATTAAATTAGATTGTATAATTCAAGACTAATAAATATTTTAATTAATCATTGATTAAAACTCAATCTCAATATAAAATCCATTTCACAGATTTAAAGTTTTAATCTATAACTCTAAATATTATATTCACATCACTAAATAGTATCTCTATAAGAGCTTAATATTTTCAATGAATATTATTAGTTTAAGTAAAATTAGCTAATAATATAAAATTTAGTATAAATGAAATAAATTCTAGAGAACTAGACATATAATAGTTTAGTTATTATAACATATAAATGTTTTTATTAATTATATATTATAAAATAAGAAATCATTATCAAATGTACAGCAATACATATCAAATTTACTATAAAAATACTGAAATTAAAAAAATAAGAAAATAAAGTCTTCATTCAAAGACTTAATTTATAGAGTAAGATATTAGATAGTGCTAAAAATTTAATTTTAATTTTACAAAATAAAACAGGTATTATTAACTTGGAATTACAAAAAAATGAAAACTAAAGGCCATAAAGGCCAATAGTTTTACCTTGTTCAACAATCGAAAGAAAATTTATTTAATAGCTAATTTAATATCTTCAGCTTTAACAGTTTTTCTACCAGCATGACGTGCGAAATTTACAGCTTTTTGAGCAATTTCGTTACCATGATCTTCGAGAGCTTCAGCTAAAGCTTCTTTAGCACCATCAGATACTCTTTCTGCACCAGCATTTTTTAAAATTCTTCCGAGTGGAGCAATTGGTAATTCCATATTTTACACCTCGATTTTATTATTAATTTTATTTGTATTTATCTTTATATATAAATATATTGGTTAAATGCCGAAATTTTTCTTTAAATTTAATATTATTTCCAAAAAATTACTCAATAATTGTATTATTGATTAATAATTTATAAAATTAAATATAGATTAATAAGAATAAAAAAAATTAAAAATAATAAAAAAATATTAAACTAAACATGAATAGAACAATTAGTTTTATAGTATACTAAAAATCAACAATAAATTAAAAGTTAATTTAAATAATAATAAAAAATCAAAAATATTATTAAAAAAAGATATAAAAGAAGGTTAAAAATAAAAAAATAAAGTCAAAATAAGA
>JAKSUE010000054.1 GCA_024409165.1 archaeon | reverse complement strand
GATGTTTTATGAGTTTATTTGCAAGGGAATCTTTATGTCCAAGGAAATATTATTTGAATAATGTTTCTTTTTTTAGAGATATTGAAGTTGATATTTATAATGATGAAGATGAAATTTGGATTCATGCAGTTTTTAAACGAAATTGGCCTTTAGAAAATATTTATTTCCATATTCTTAATATTTTTAATAGAAGTCATGATTTTGAGTATTATTCTAAGTTTGAAGAGGATTCTAAAGAAGATACTTATTATACTGCAATTATTAGAAATAATTATGATGAGGTATATTTTAAAATAGAATGTACAGACAGAATAGAATTAAATAAATTTTTAAATCATTTAAATTGTATTTTTTATTTAAAAGGTAGTCTTTTATGAATAATTTTGGATGGATAATGAAATGATTTGAGATCCACGAGAAAGTCCTATTGGAGGTTTTTCAAGGTCTTCTAAATATTTTGCTACTTTTTATGTGGAATTAATTTATGATAATAATGGAAATTTGATTAGTAAAAAAATTAAAGAGAATCCTTATTATGAACCTTATAAATCTTCTAATAAAAATGAAATGTAATTAATATTATGAAATATTATGTGGTTAAAAAAATGAGTAAATTAATAGTAGATCCTGAAAAAGTGAATAATTTAGGATTTGATGATGAGGAATGGGGGGAAGTTTGTAAAATTTTAGATGACCCTACTGTTCCCCAAGAAAAGAAAAAAGAAGTTAAAGAAAAATATTTTAATGATTTGATAAAAGCAATCACTACAGAAGTAGATGATTAAATCACTGTTTAAATAAATTCTTTAAATGACAATATTGTGAAACTATTAATAGAGAGGCACTTGATGGTATTAGAAAATCCTAAAAAATATTATGAATTCAAAGATGAATGTATATATTTGGGGAGATTTCCTAATTTGTTTGGTACTTTAGATAATCCTATTCCTATTGATGAATCTAAATTATAATTATTTGTTTAAATAAATTCGTTAAATGGTAATATTGCGATACGAGGATATGAAAATGATACCTGAAGAAATTAAAAACGAGATTTTAAATAAGCCATTAAATGCATTTAATGGGGTATTTTGGGATTATTTATCAAATAAATGTTTGGAAAATAATTTATCCGAAAAAGAAGTTTTTGATGAAATCGCAGAATATAATGAATTATGTGCAATTAGATCTAAGATATGAAAAAGAAAAAAAGAAAAAGGACTTAAATGAGATTACTATACGGATGATTTTATTTATTTGTTTAAATAAATTAAATGACAATATTATGAAACATAAATGGAAAAATAAATATTATTTAATATATAATTATTGGTGAGATTATGGATACTGGATATGGTCAATTTGGTAATACTGCTGAGGTAATGAATATGGAAGAGTTATCATATGATGATCAAAAAGCTCATGTTAAAAAATTATGGCAAGAAGACCCTAAAAAATATTTTGAATGGAAAGAAAGATGTATTAGGTTTAATTCTTTACCTGATTTCTTTGGTACTCGTGATAATCCTATTCCTATTGATGAGTCTAAATTATAATTATTAGTTGTTTAGGTAGTGATATAATGACTGAATTATTTGAGTCTTTTGATGATTCTTCTGTACGTAAATTAGATGAAGAGTACTTATCTTTATCTGAAGAAGATCGTAAAAAATGGGTTCGTGATGCTAAAAAGAAACGTGTTGAATTATATAATAAATTAATGAAAGATATTGAAAAATTAGAAAAAGAGGGGTTTTTTGAAAAAAATAAAATATAACTATGAGATAATCTCTTTTTTCTTTTTGTTTAAATAAATTAGTTAAATGATAATATTGCGAAATAATATAATAAAAAAGTTAATCTTTATGTTCATGATTTAAGGAGGTATAATATTGACTGAATCATTATCATATGAAGAACAGAAAAAAAGACTTGAAAAATATGTTGAAGATTCTATTAAAGATTCTCCCATTTCTCCAACTCGTAAAGAATGGTTGGAAAGTAATGATAATGAACAGATAGAACCTCTTTCAAAAGAAGAGGATTATCTTAATTTAGAAGAGTATTATGAAAAAAATATAAAAAAATCCTCTGTTGAAGTTAAAGATATTTGATATAAAGAATGTTATTAAATTTTAAATTTTTGTTTAAATAAATTTGTTAAATTAATATTACGAAACTATTTAGTAGGTGGAATTATGGACATAGGATATGGGCAATTTGGTAATACTGCAGAAGTGAGAGCTATGAAAAAATTGTCTTTTGAGGATCAAAAAGTTCATGTTAAAAAATTATGGCAAGAAGATCCTGAAAAATATTTTGAATGGAAAGAAAGATGTATTAAGTTTGATCTTTTACCTGATTTCTTTGGTACTAGTGATAATCCTATTCCTATTGATGAATCTAAATTATAATAATTCTTTAACTGTTTAAATAAATTCGTTTATTGAAAATATTACGAAACCATTATAAAGATAAATAATATTTTACTTCTATTTTTTGTTTTAATTTTTACTATGTTCTTAGGACAACAAATCCTAATTTATCTTTCTTAACTTTTTTTATTTTTTTTATAATTTTTCTATTTTTCATAACATTTATATTACTTTAAATATATAATTATATTATTATGTCATAATTATATCAATTTTAGTGACATGTAAAAATGATTGTGGTGAAAAAATGAGCGAAGTGAATAAAGATATTGGTGCAAGAGTGAAAGAATTAAGAGACTTGTCCGATATTACAACTGAAGAGATTGCAAATGAACTCGGAATTGATGAAAAGGATTATATTTCTTATGAAGATGGGATTGTAGATTTTCCTGCAAGTTTATTATATCAAATTGCACATATTCTTCAGGTTGATTTGGCATTGCTTCTCACCGGTGAAGAGTCTCGTATGTCTTACTTTGATGTAACTAGAGCTAATAAAGGAGTATCTGTCGATAGGAGTAAAGAATATAAACATGAGAATTTATGTAAGAAATTTATTAATAAGAAAGCTGAGATGTTTATTGTAACTGTTGATCCTAAGGAAGATAAAAGACCTTCTTTAAATGCTCATCCAGGTCAGGAATTTAATTATGTTCTTGAAGGGTCTTTAAAGATTTATATTAAAGATAATGAGATTATTTTAAATGAAGGAGATTCAATTTTCTTTGATTCAACTTGTAAACATGCTATGGTTGCTTTAAATAATGAAACTGCGAAATTTTTAGCAGTATTGATGTAATTGAATTGAAATAATAATATTAACTAAAATGAATTATAAAATACTAAAATTGATATATTGCATAAAATTATGATAAATTAAATTATTATAGCTTATGATAAATGATAATGAAATAAAATTTCTAATTGTGAATGGAGGATTAAAATGACCTCATTAATAGAAAATTTTGTTAAGAGAGTTGAGTTTGACTCTTATGAAGATTTTTATGATAACTTTGAATTCGTTGTTCCTGAAGAGTTTAACTTTGGATTTGATGTTGTAGATGAATATGCTCGTATAGATCCAGATAAGAAAGCTTTAATCTGGTGTGATGATAATGAAGAGATTATATTCACTTTTGAAGATATGAAAAAGTTAAGTAATCAGGCAGTACATTTCTTTAAATCTCAAGGTATTGGTCCTGGAGATAAAGTATTACTTACTCTTAAAAATCGTTATGAATTTTGGATTTGTATGGTTGCTCTTCATAAATTAAATGCTATTGCAATTCCAGCTACTCATATGCTTAAAACTCATGATATTTCTTATCGTCTTCAAAAAGCAGATATTAAAATGGTTGTAACTATTGAAGAAGATACTTTACTTGATAACTATGATTTCTGTGCTGATGATTTGGAAATTGACCTTAAAAGAGCTGTTGTAGCAGGTGTTAAAAGACCAGGATGGTTAGATTTTGACGTGGAAATAGCTAAAATGAGTGAGGAGTATGAAAGACCTGAAAACTGTAATAAACATGATGATACTTGTTTAGTTTATTTCTCCTCTGGAACTAGTGGAGAACCTAAAATGATTGAACATGCTCATGATTATGCTATTGGTCATATTATTACTGCTAAATATTGGCAATGTGTTATAGAAGATGGAATTCACCATACTGCTGCTGATAGTGGTTGGGGTAAAGCTGTTTGGGGTAATCTTTATGGTCAATGGATTTCTGGTACTTCAATATTTATTTATGATTATGTAAGATTTAATGGATTAGATTTAATGCAAAAACTTGTAGATTATAAAGTAACTACATTTTGTGCACCTCCTACAATCTTAAAATTCTTAATTAAAGAAGATTTAACTCAGTTTGATTTATCCACTATTCAACATATTGCAACTGCTGGTGAAAACTTACCTTCTGAAGTATTTAACAAATTTAAAGAATTAACTGGTTTAGAAATCAAAGAAGGTTTCGGTCAAACTGAAACTACTGTTTCATTAGCTACTTTCAAATGGTTAGATTCTAAACCTGGTTCTGTAGGTAAACCTTCTCCTGCATATAATCTTAAATTAGTTGATAAAGATGAAGACCCTGTAGATATTGGTTATGAAGGTCAAATTGCTTTTGATATTAGTGAAGGTAGGTCTATAGGATTATTTAAATCTTATTATAATATGCCTGATGCAAATGCTGAAGCTTTCCATCATGGTATGTACCATTGTGGTGACCAAGCATTCTGTGATGAAGATGGTTATTATCACTTTGTTGGACGTAACGACGATGTAATTAAAAGTTCTGGTTATCGTATTGGTCCATACGAAGTAGAATCTGCTCTTATTTCTCACCCATCAGTTTTAGAATGTGCTGTAACTGCATATCCTGATGATACTCGTGTAGAAATAGTTAAAGCAACTATTGTTTTAACAAAAGGATACGAGCCAAGTGATGAACTCACTAAAGAGATTCAAAACCATGTTAAAAAGACCACAGCTCCTTATAAATATCCTCGTATGGTTGTTTATACAGATGAGCTCCCTAAATCTTCAAGTGGTAAAATCCAAAGAAAAGTCATTCGTGAAAGAGATTTAATAGATTTAGGGTTATTAGATTAATTATATAATTTGATAGATTTAGGATTTAGATTAAGTATTAAGTTTATATTAGAGATTTAATTTATTATTGATAAATTGAATACTCTATTTATTTTATTAAAAAAGTGTTATGATATTATGAGTGAAAATCAAGTTAAACCTTATCCTGTCATTAGTCCAAACAATTGTAAGGCATGTGGAAGATGTGTTTATTCCTGTAGAAAAGATTGCCTTGTTTTTGGTGATGAAATTAATGATGGTGGTTATTTATTTGTAAAATATACTGGTGACGGTTGTACTGGTTGTGGAGATTGTTATTATACATGTCCTGAACCATTAGCTATTGAAGTCCATATTCCAAAAAGAGGGATAAAATGAGTGTTCAAATGGTAAAAGGAAATACTGCAGTTATTATTGGTGCATTGTATGCAGGTTGTGACTGTTTCTTTGGTTATCCAATTACTCCTGCAAGTGAAATTTTACATGAAGCTTCTAAATACTTCCCTATGGTAGGTCGTAAGTTTGTTCAAGCTGAAAGTGAAGAAGCTTCTGTTAATATGATTTACGGTGGAGCATCTACTGGTCATAGAGTTATGAGTGCTTCATCTGGACCTGGTATTAGTTTAATGCAAGAAGGATTCACCTATTTAGCTGGTGCTGAATTACCTGCTGTAATTGTTGATGTTATGAGAGCAGGTCCTGGTCTTGGTAATATTGGTCCTGAACAAGGAGATTATAATCAAATTGTTAAAGGTGGAGGACATGGTAACTATAAAAACATTGTACTTGCACCTAATAGTGTTCAAGAAATGTGTGATTTTACCATTAAAGCATTTGAATTAGCTAATAAATACAGAAACCCTGTAGTTGTTTTAGCTGATGCTGTTCTTGGACAAATGGCTGAACCTTTAAAATTCCCATCTGAAGCTATTGACCCTGAAATTGATAATAGTTGGTCTGTAAGAGGAAATAGCGAAACTGTAGAAAACCTTGTAACTTCTATTTTCTTAGACTTTAGTCAATTAGAAGATTTTAACTATGAACTTCAAGAAAAATATGTTGAAATTGAAGCAAATGAAGTTGATTTTGAAGAGTATATGGTAGATGACGCAGATATTGTTATTGTTTCTTATGGTACAAGTAGTAGATTATCTCGTTCTGCTGTTGATGTTGCAAGATCTAAAGGTATTAAATTAGGTTTACTTAGACCAATTACATTATTCCCATTCCCAAAAGAAAGAATTGATGAATTATCAAAAGGTGGAGCTAAATTTGTTTCTGTTGAAATGAGTAATGGTCAATTAATAGAAGATGTTAAAGCAGCTTCCCACCAAGATGATGTTGTTTTAGTAAATCGTATGGGTGGAAATGTAATTGAATTAAATGATATTCTTAGTAAAATTTATGAAATATCAGGATTTGAGGAGTAGGAGTTGTTAAAATGGAAATTACTGATAATGAAAGAATATTCAAAAAAGCAAAATCATTAAATGACAGCTTCCCAAGAAAAGGTAATGATATTTATAATACTCATTACTGTGCTGGTTGTGGTCATGGTATTTTACATAAATTAATTACTGAAGTAATGGATGAACTTGAAATTCAAGACCGTTGTGTTATGATTTCTCCTGTAGGTTGTTCTGTATTTGCTTATTACTACTTTAACTGTGGTAATGTTCAAACTGCTCACGGTAGAGCTCCTGCTGTAGCTACTGGTATTTCCAGAGCTGAAGATAATGCTATTGTAATGAGTTATCAAGGAGATGGAGATTTAGCATCTATTGGTTTAAATGAAACTTTACAAGCAGCAAACCGTGGAGAAAAAATAGCTGTTTTCTTTGTAAATAACACTGTTTATGGTATGACTGGTGGTCAAATGGCACCAACTACATTAGTTGGTGAAGTAACTGTAACTTGTCAAAATGGAAGAGACCCTAATTATGCAGGTTACCCATTACACATGTGTGAATTATTAGATAATTTAAAAGCTCCTGTATTTATTGAAAGAGTTTCATTAGCTAATCCAAAATTAATCCGTAAAGCTAAAAGAGCTATTAAAAAAGCTTTAACTGTTCAAAAAGAAGGTAAAGGTTACTCCTTTGTTGAAGTTTTATCACCTTGTCCAACTAATATTAAAGGTGATGCTAAAGCTGTAGAAGAGTTCTTACTTAATGATATGGCTAATGAATTCCCAGTTAAACAATTCAGAGACTTATCTGATGAAAGAGAACCTGTAGAACGTAATGTAAGTGATTTCTCAATTGAAAGTTTAGATAAAGTCTTTGGTGTTGATAGATCTAAAGAAATTGTTGCTGATGGCGAAGACTTTGATGATTGTAGAATTAAAATTGTAGGTTTTGGTGGTCAAGGAGTTCTCAGTACTGGTCTTACAGTTGCTCAAGCAGCTTGTAGTGAAGGTAGAGAAGTATCTTGGTATCCAAGTTATGGTCCTGAACAAAGAGGTGGAACTTCTAATTGTTCAGTAACTATTGCATCTAAAACAATTGGTTCTCCTGTTGCTGAAGAATGTGATGTTTTAATAGCTATGAATAAACCATCTCTTGAAAAATATGCTTCTGAAGTAGCTCCTAATGGTACTATCCTCTATGATTCTCAAGCAGGTAATTACACAGAAGATAATCTTGATGTAAAAGAAGGCGTAAAAGTCATCTCTATCCCTGCAAGAGAAATAGCTACTGAAATTGGTAATGCAAGAGCAATGAATACTGCAATCTTAGGTGCTTTAATGGAATTAGGTAAAGACAGTCCTATTTTATCTCAAGAAGCATTTAAAAACGGTATAAAAGAAACTTTCGCAGCTAAACCAAAACTCATTGATATCAACATAGAAGTTTTAGAAGCTGGAGCAAAATGGTTAAGAGAAAATATTTAAATAGCTAATTAGCTATTTTTCTTTTTCTTTTTTATTTAATTTTATTAAATTCTTTTTCTTTTTTTATTTTATTAATCTTATTATTCAATATTTTTTTATTTTTATTTTTAGTACAAAAATATAGTATAAATTACAGCAAAAACATAGTATGAAATACAGCAAAAATGTAGTATGGG
>JAKSUE010000053.1 GCA_024409165.1 archaeon | reverse complement strand
AAAATAAGTGATTATTGATAAAAGAAGTAATTTTGTATGATATTGAAAAATAATATTAAAAAAAGAAAAAAGAAAAATAAATAGATTTAGTTTAATCTACTTACTTTAATTAAAGATTCTACAGGGACTCCATCAATTTCAGAGAGGCCTGATTTGTCGATGAGTACAGTGATAGCTATTGGTTCTCCACCAAGATCTTTTACAGTACTTACAACATCTTTCATAGTGTTTCCACTAGTTACTACATCATCAACGATGACTACTTTTTTACCTTTAACATTTCCGAAGTTAGCACTGATAGCTCCTTCACCATCACCTAATCCTTCTCTATGTTTATTTGGGTGGTAAATTGCAAGGGAAGTTGGGATTTCGCCCATATCTTCTAAGAAATCTGCCATCATTGTTGCAAATGGAATTCCGCTTGCTGCGATACCAACAACAACTTCTACTTCTCCGTGAGCTATTGCCATATCACTTAAAGCCATAGCAGCGTATCTTAATCTGGAGGAACTTTCACCTAAACTTTTCCAGTTAATGTAAAAGTCTACAGGAGCTTCTTCTTTAACTTCTTCTTCAGTTTTTTGTAAAATTAACCATCTTGCAGTGTCTAAGGATACATTAAGTTCATCTGCAATTTCACCAGTAGTGAAACCATGAGCTCTGAGCTCTTGTGCTTTGTTTATAAGTTTTTGATTCATTATTTCACCTTTGGGAATTTATGATAAAATTTTGAGTAATATGTATAAAATTTAATAATAAATATTTAGGGGTATTTATAAATCGGATGTGTGAATTTTATTTAATTTAGTTTTTTTAATTAAATATTTTTATTCTAAACTAATTGGAATGTGTTCTTTTGAGGATTTATTTGCTGCAAGTACCATTTTAAGTGCATTAAGGCCATCTTCACCTGTAATTTCAGGTTCGGTGTCTTCAACAACTGCATTTAAGAATGAACTTAATTCTTTGATTAATGGTTCTTCATGTTTAATACTTACATCTTGTGCAAATTTACCATTAACATCAATACTTTGAGTGATGTAATCTACAGAGATAATTCCAGCAGTTCCAGTAATTTCAATTTGTCTACGTTTGTAAGGAGTTAACCAGTTTACTTCTAAAAGTCCAGTAATGTCTTCTTCAAAGTTTACCATGATTTCTGCATGGTCTTCGAATTCACATTTTTCAAGAATACTGCTCATAGTAGCATAGACTTGTTCTACTTTTTTATCAATTAAGAAGTTCATAACATCAAGGTCATGAATTGCAAGGTCAATAGCTACACCAACATCTTTTATTCTTGGTGGGAAAGGACCTACTCTTTTAGCAGAAATAGTAACTAAATCTCCAATAACATCATTGTCGATTAATTCTTTAGCTTTTTGTACTGCTGGGTTGAATCTTTCAACATGTCCAGTTGCAAGTTTTACACCTTTTTCTTTAGCTGCTTGAATCATTTCTTCAGCTTCTTCAGCAGTAAATGCAATTGGTTTTTCTACTAAAACATGTTTTCCATGGTCAATAGCTTGCATTACTACATCATGGTGGAAAGTAGTTGGTACACAAACACTAACTGCTTCAATTTCAGGATCTTTTAATAATTCTTCAATTTCACAGTAGCCTTTAGTATTATACTTTTTAGCAACTTTATTAACAGTACTTTCTACAACATCTGCTACAGCAACAAGGTTTGCATTTTCTAATTTTGAGTAAACACGCGCATGGTTATATCCCATTGCACCTACGCCTATTACTCCAACATTTACATTTTTCACACATATTCCTCCGATAACATTATAATTTATATTTGTTATGATTTATAAATATTATTATAATTAGTTAATATAGTAAAAAATTAGTTAAAAAATTAACTTAGTGAAGAATAAGTTAGTTAAAAAAAATAAGTTTAGTGAAGAATAAGTTAGTTAAAAATTAAGTTGTAACAAATAACTTAGTAAAAAAATAAGTGAATGATTAAATATAATTAATCATTTCTTTTCCTATTTTTGTACCCATTGCTTTTGCATCTCTTAAGCTTCCTTTTTCACGAGCTTTGTATAAGATTTCACCATCTTTAGCAAGAAGTACAGAGTTAAGTTCTAATTCATTATCTTTAACTCTTGCAATAGCTCCTATTGGCCATTGACATCCTACTCCAATTTCTTCAAGGATTGTTTTTTCAGCTAAAACTTCTTGGAATGAGAAGTAGTGGCTTAATTTTTGGAGGGTTTCTTTTTCTTTTGAGTCTTTTCTTGCAATTACAGCAAGTGCACCTTGACCTGCTGCTGGTATAAAGTATTCAATTGGGAATCTGAATTTAATATTATCTTGTAATCCTAATCTATTTAAACCTGCTTCAGCCATGATAGTTGCATCAAGTTCTCCATTTTTAACTTTTTCAATTCTGGTTTCGATATTTCCTCTGATTGGTTTAAGTTGGAACTCTTTTTTGTGATATTTACAAATAGCTTCTCTTCTTAAACTGCTTGTTCCAAGAGTTGAATTTTCATTTAAGTCTTGCCATTCATGATTAGATATGAGGACTTCATTTGGGCTTTCTCTGATTGGTACAGCAACAATTTCTAAATCTTCATCTAATTCTGTTGGAACATCTTTTAAACTGTGTACTGCAAAATCAACTTCTTCTTCAAGAACGGCTTTATCTAATTCTTTAGTAAAAAGACCTTTTGAATCCATATTATAAAGTTGAGAACTTGTAATTTTGTCTCCTTTTGTTTTTATAATATTAGTTTCAACTTCTTCTTTTGTAATATTGAATAAGCATTTGTTAATATAATTTGTTTGTGTAAGTGCAAGTTTACTTCCTCTTGTTCCAACAATCATTTTCTCAGCTCTATTTTTTTATTTCTCAATATATTTTTATTTTTCTTAATATATAATTTATCTTATCTATTATCTTATCTATTATCTTTTTGATACTTGTGAATAATTAGATCTATAAATAAATAAAATGTTTTTATTTTTATCAATAGCTAATTTTTGAGCATCTTCTGGATTTTTTATAAATTTAACATCTGTATTTAATTTATTTTTAATACTTTCTCCTAAATCATCTGTTAAGATCAAATTTATATTTTCATTGTTTTTTAGATAATTATTTAAGAATTGTGATAATTTTTCTTCATCTATTTCTTCACAAGTAATTCCATATTTTCCACCAATTATAATATAATAATCTTCTACTTGTTTAATCATATTTATAGAACTTTCAATAGCTTTTGTATTAATTCCTGGATTGATTTCTTCGATAATATATGAATTTTCAATAGTTTTTCTTGAACTTCTACCTGGAATTCCTTTAAAGTTTTCTAAACCTTTTTTAATATCTTCTTCACTTATATTTAATGCTAAAGCAGTTGTAACTCCTGCTAATACATTAGATATATGGTGTTTTCCAGGTGCAAAAGTTTTAATTTCAATATTTCCACTAATTAAATTATTGATTGTTTTTAGATTATTATATTTAATATTGAATTTAGTTTCATTAATTCCATAATTTATATTTTCTACAAATACATTAGATGAGTTGTCATTTATTGAAAATGTATTGATTTTATCTTTGTATAATTCTTTTTCTTCTAAATAATTTTCATCTAATGTTTCTTTTTCAATAGTTATGAGTGGACATTTAAATACTTGTTTTTTAGCTTCTTTTGCATTAGATGTGCCTTTTGCTATTGGATAATTTTCTACAATATTTGTTAAAATTCCAATATCTCCAAGACCACTAACTCCAAGAGAACTTTCAAAAATACTTATATTATAATTTAAGTTTGAATAAGGGTTATTTTCATATTCTTGAATAGCAATATCTTCTTCTTTTAAATCTTCAATACTTTTACAAGCACATTTTTGATAACTACATTTTGGATTAGCTATTTTTTTAGCAAGGTCTACAGTATTTAAGATGCTTGCTGGAGTTATACTAATATTCTTTTGTAAAATTAAATCTCTGAATTTTCCACTAGATCCTAGTTCTCTAAATAAGTGAGCTCCTAAACTTGATAGTAGGAGAATGTCTTTATGAGCAGATTGAAAAATTTCTTTTAATATGTAAGAAGTGCTTGTTTTACCTTTAACACCAGTTAATTCAATACATTTAACATCTTGATTTTTACATTCTTTTTTCCAATTTTTTAAAATTAAATTGACTCCTTCATGATGAGTTATAATTTCAAATGAGTTAGTCATATCACTTTCTTTTAGGATACTTTTTATATCTAAAGATGAATGAATTGGATTAATTATGATGTTTTTTGAATTGTTTTGCTTTGGAGAATTAGCTATTTTATCTTTTAAATCATCTAAATCTTTAAGGATTATGATGTTGTAGACTTCTAAAAGATATTTGTCTTCTTCTTTTAAGGTGTTATATAAGTCGTAAGCATAGATATTTTCATAAAGATTATTGTTATTATTACTATTATTTTCATTATCTCTATTAGCTAATTTAGATAATTCAATAGCTATTTTTACTCCACCATGAGTTAAATCTATAATAAAAGCATTCATTTTTTCACTTTTTTAATAATTTCCATTTAGATTAATTGTGAATTAATATAAGTATTCTAAATTATTTTATTTTTTTATAATACTCTATTTATAATATTAATTCCGCCTTCTGTAAGTTTGTCTGTGACTTTTTTGTAGAAGTATTTGTTGTTTAATCTGATGAATTCTACTTCTTTTTCAGATTTTTTGAATATTAATTCTTCCATATAGTTTACTTCTTTTTCAAGTTGGCCGTCCATTACATAGATTGCTTTTTTACCACGTTTGAGTAGTTTGATTCTGATTTCACTTTCATTTGAAACTACGAATGGTCTGACTCCAAGTTTATATGGGCAGATTGGTATAATAATGAATCCTGGGACTTTAGGGTCAAGGATAGGGCCTCCTGCAGACATTGAGTAAGCTGTGGAACCGCTTGGGGTTGCAATGATTAAACCGTCTGATCTGAGTTCTTCGATTACTTCTCCATCAACTGAGATTTCATAGTGTAACATTTTTGCAGGTCTTGCTGTCATGATTACAACTTCATTTAATGCACGGAATGTGTTATTTTCATGGCTAACCATGATTTGTGTTCTGTTTTCTTTATAACAGTTTCCTTCAAGGATATTGTCTAATGCTTTAAATGTGTTTTCTACTTCAATTTCAGTTAAGAAACCTACAGTACCCATATTAATTCCAAATATAGGGATTTGTTTTTTCATTTGATTTTGGGTTCTAAGTAATGTTCCATCTCCACCTAAGATGATTGCTAAATCAGTATTAAAATCTTTTAAATCTACTGCATACTTTTTAAAATCAAAATCCCAATTTAATTCATTAAGATAATATGCAATTTCAGGGGTTGCTTGCATTGTGTCTTTAACAATATTATCTAAATCAGGGTTATTTTTAAGCTTATTTAATTCATTAGCTAATGAACTTTCAATAATTAAATCAATATCTTTATTTAAAAGTGTTTCAAAGATTTTAAGGGAGAATAAGATTGATTTATATTCATCTACTCTACTTACAATTCCTACACTTTTAATTTCATCTAAATCATCGTTATTTATTATTTTAATGATTTTTTTATGTAATTTAGGATTTCCAGCAGCTACAACGACGGTTTTTTCATATATGCTGAGTTTATTATTTAATTTTTCACCATATCTATTTGTAACAATAGCTCCTGATTCTTCTACAATGAGTTTTGAAGCAGCAATATCAATAATTCTACTTCCTCTAAAATCAAAGAAAGTATCATATTTACCACTTGCTACATATGCAAGTTCAAGTACAACAGATCCAAGTACTCTCATTCTTCTTGCTGTATCTACTAATTTTGATACAGAATCAGTGTTACTTTTAGTAAATCCTCCAAGAGTTATTTTATCAATTTCAGTTTCATTACTTGGTTTTAATGGTTCTCCATTAATTGTTGCACCTTGTCCTTTTATAGCTTCATAATAATTACCATTAGCATAATCTTTAACAAATCCAAGAACAACATCATCTAAGGTAGCTTCTCTATTATTAGGTATTTCAGCTACTGCAATTGACATTCCAAATGAAGGTATGTTTTTAATTGCATTACTTGTTCCATCAAGAGGGTCAATTAAGAAAATAAATTTAACTTCATCGTCTTTTTCTTTTTTAGTTAATTCCTCTGTAAGGTTTATAGCTTTTTGTTTTCCACAACCTAATTTAAGCTCTCCAATTTCTTCACTAATCAAATAAGAGGTAAAATCAGAGTTTTCAAGAATTTTAATAACTTCATTTTCTGCTATAATATCGATATAAGATGTAGGTGTTCCATCAGCACCTATTTTAACAAACTCTCCTGCTCTTGGATTTCCAACTTGATTTTTAAGAAGAGTTTCTACATTTTTAAAAATTGTTTTTACAATTTCTCTACAAATTTCTATATCTTTTTCTTCCATTTTTACTCTCCTATTTTAGTTTTTTTTTAATAAGTGTTAATTAGTAAATTTAATATATTATTAATTAAATTTATGCAATGATGTCGTCTTTTATGTAAATTACAGAAGCGATTGCTGAACCTATATTTTCTACTGTATGATGAGTTTCTTCGATGATTAATTCTTTAATTTTTACATTTCTTTTATTCATCATATATTTAACCATTTCAACAGCTTCTTCTTTAATTTCTTCTGGGTCTTTGTTGATTCCACTATTTTCTACAACACAGCCTAATTCATCACCAATAGCTACAGCAACACATGCAATAATCTTTTCTCCTTTAATATCTGAAGTTACTTCTGATAATACACAATTAACCATAGCTCCTGCTTTTAATTTAGGTAATTCTTCTACTTTTGTATTTGATTCGAGCATACTTGAAACTTTTATTAAATTAACATCACCAATTTCTGCTTCATATAAAGCATTATCAAAAGCATTTAACTTACTCGGACCTTCACTGTGTCCTGAAACAATAGCTATTTTCATTTTATCCTTTCCTATTATAATATTAAATATCTAAATCTTTTTTAACATAATCTGTAACTTCTTTAACAATAGTTGCAGCTTCGTAAAATTCTTTTTTTTCATGTTCATGCATTTTAATTGGGATAATAGCACGGATGCCTTCTTTACATAATATCGCAGGTACTCCTAAAGAAACACCACTAACATTTTCAATTTCATTATTTAAGTAAGTACTTACACTTAAAATTTTATTACTGTCTGTAATAATTGTTGAAATTAAATGTGCAATTGCATAAGATGGACCATATTCTGTTGCACCTTTTCTTGCAATAATACTTTTTCCAGTTTGTTTAAGTTGATTAATAATTTTTTTAATATCTAATAATTCGGATCTTATAAAGTATTTTAAAGGAATTCCCCCAATAGTAGTTGAACTTAAAAGAGGCACCATATGATTTCCATGTTCTCCAATTACTCTTGTGTGAATTTCAGCACTATTTATGTTGAAATGTTTTGCTAAAATCATTTTTAATCTTAATGAATCTAAATGATTTCCAATACCTATAACTTTATTTTTATCAAATCCAGATGCTTCTAATGCTATAGTTGTCATTACATCTACAGGGTTTGTTACAACTAATATAATTGAATTTGGAGCATATTTTGCAATTTGTTTTCCATAATTATGTACGATTTTAGCATTTGGTTTTGCTAAATCTAATCTATCCATTCCTTCTTTTCTTGCCATTCCTGCAGTAATGAGTACAATATCTGAATCTCTCATATCTTCATAATTATTTGATGGTATTAAATTACATCTAATATTTTCTGCAGCTAATGCATCGTACATATCAAGTACTTCTCCTTCTGCCTTTCTAATACTATTTTTTCTTGTAAGAAGTACAATTTCACTCACAGTATCCATTCTTGCTAAAGTGAATGCAACATTTTTTCCAATTGTACCAGTTGATCCTAAAATACTTACTTTTGTCATAATTATATTATATATTTATTATAATAAAAATAATTAATGTATTAATTTTATATTTTTTATTAAAAATTATGTTAATTGGTGAGATTTATTTCTTATTTTATACTTAATGATTCTTATATATTCTTCAATTAAAGTTCTATTATATTCATTTATTCCTGTATTCTTTTCTGCTTCATTTCCAATATTCAAATCACAAATTATTTTTTCTATTAAATCAAAATATTCTTTA
>JAKSUE010000052.1 GCA_024409165.1 archaeon | reverse complement strand
TTTAAACCCTACTTATTTTTTCTTCTTTTTCTTATTTTATGTATTTATTTCTCTTATTTTTTAAAGTTTTTTAGGACAGTAATTATAACAATGTTATATGATAGGAGTGTCCTAATTTTGCATGGAAAATATCGTTGATTTGCTCTTCTTTTGAGCATGTTTTTAGGACACTATTTTTAGTATGATAATTTTAGGGAGGTGTCCTAATTTTTCACTTTTTTATTTAGGATGATAAACAAAAATTTACCACAACAAAAACTAGAAAAAATAAAAAAATTTAGGACGATAAATAATAATTTATATGCCTAAGAATAGTTCACCAGTGAACTATTAAACTAATCAAAATAAGGTTTAATAAGAAAATAGGGAAGAATAATTAAAAAAATTAAATATAATTTATGTAATTTTTAATTAATTAAATAAAAATTAATCATCATGAAGTTCTTCTAAGGAGTTTAGTATGACTTCTTTTATTGCGTAGGTTTTTTGATGATTGATTAATGTGTTGACTAAGTAGCGTCTGAATCTTTCACAAGCATAGTCATCGTATTGGAATTTGATCCCATCGTATTCTATGTCCATTAGAATGAGATTTTCAGGTTCTAGTACTTTTATGTAAGCTCTTGGTTCGCCTTCTTCTGGATTGAGGAGTCTTTTTAATTCTTCAAGGGACATTTTACCTTGTCCAATGTCAACAAAAACTCTCATCATTTTACGGACCATGTTCCATAGGAAGCTTTCTCCGTAGATATCGAAGAAGATTGGTTCGTAGGTGGTGTTTAGATGTGGGTAGTTTTTGTTTTTGTTTTTTATATTTTCATTGATTGTGGGTTTGAAGATTTCTATTTTATCTATTGTTCTTGTTGTAGTTTTTTGATTACGTTTTGTGAAGTTTGTGAAGTTGTGGGTTCCAACAAATATGTTTGCTGCTTTTTGAATTGCTTCCATATCTAAGCCTTGGTCAAATAGGATATAACGGTATTTTCTCATTTGTGCGTATCTTGGTTTGAATCCAAATCTGACTGGGGCTTTAGCTATTATTTGAATATCATCAGGGAGACTGTTGTTTATTTGATTAACTTGGACTTCTTTTTCACTTTGGAAACTAATTACATTACCTAAACTGTGTACTCCTCTGTCTGTTCTGCCAGCTATTCTGAATCTGGCAGTTTTTAAGTCATCAATGTATCCTAATTTACGGAGATGATAGATTAATTCTTCTTCTACTGTTCTGACATCGGGTTGTCTTTGAAAACCATGGAAATTAGTTCCTATGTATGCAATTTTTAAAGCAGTTCTTTTCATATTTACTCCAGCCTTGATTAGAATAACATTAGATAAATTAAGTTTAATTATACTTTATTTTTTAGTAAGTATAAAATTTTCTAAAATTTATATATTAATGGGGATAAAATATTAAACAAATACTTAATTTATATTATTATAAAAGTATTTAAATTAAAAAAACATATATAGATTTGGAATTATGACATCTGTTAATACAAAATTATCAAAATTTATTGGTAAATCTGCTTATTATGTGGCTAAAAAGTGTGGTAAGAATGCTACTGCTCTTCCAGGGAAGGTGGCATTGACTGTAAAATCTGATTTACTTTTAGATATGGGTAAAAAATGTGATAAGATAATTGTTACTACTGGGAGTAATGGTAAGACTACAACAACTACTCTTTTAAATCATGTTTTAAAAGGGTCTTATGATAGTGTTATTTCTAATTTAGGTGGATCTAATATGATTCAGGGGGTTTTGACTCCTTTTGTTGTAGATTCAAAGGACCATTATGATTTTGGTGTATTTGAGGTAGATGAAGGTTCTATTGCTACTGTATTTGAATATATCACACCAGATTACTTTATTATTACTAACTTTTTTAGAGACCAATTAGATAGATATGGTGAAACTGATAATACTATTAAGATGGTTCACGATGCAATTAAACCTGAAACAACCTTGATTCTTAATAGTAATGAGCCATCTTTACTTCAATTTGATGATTTACCAAATAAAAAGATTTATACTAATCTTGAAGAAAATCAATTTTCAAAACATGAAATCAAAGTTGTTGAGAATATTTTATGTCCAAATTGTGGTCAAACCTTTGATTATGATTATGTTAATTATGGAAATGTAGGTAAATTTAATTGTCCAAATTGTGGAACTAAAAATCATGACCCAGACTATAATGCTACTTCTATTAATGTAGATAAAGGTCATTATGAATTTACACTCCAGAATAATGGTAAAGAAGAGACCTACACTCTTTATTTAAAAGGATTGTATAATGTTTATAATACTATTGGAGTTATTGCAGCTGCTAAAGAAGTAGGAATGGATTATAATACAATTAATGAAAGAATACAAAACTTTGAATACAAACAAGGAAGAATGGAAACTATTAATTATAAAAATAAAGATGTTACATTAGTTCTTTCTAAAAATCCTGTTGGTTTAAGTGAAGTATTCACTACTTTTGGTTATGATAAAGATGAAAAAGTAGTTATGTATGTAATGAATTCTTATGCTCCAGATGGAATTGATGTATCTTGGATTTGGGATGCTGACTTTGAACAAGTTGCAGAATTCGAAGGTCTTAAAAGATTCTATTGTGTAGGTACAAGAGCTGAAGATGTTGCTACAAGAGTAAAATATGCTGGAATCCCTACTGATAAAATAAGTGTTTATCCTGCAAAAGATAGATGGGATATTAAACAAGCTATTGAAGACATAGTCAACGAAGATGTTAATGCATTCATCACAACATCATTCACAGCATTACCTGAAACAAGAAGATTATTAATTGAACATAAAGAAAATGAAAACTAGTGAGGATTAATTATGGAATTAAATGTTATAAATATGTATCCCGATGTCTTAAACTTATATGGAGACAGTGGAAACATCACATGTATTAAACAAAGAGCAAAATGGAGAGGAATCACCCTCAATATCCAAGACCTCACAGTAAGTAGTGATGTTCAAGTAAACGAAGATACTGATATGATTCTTATTGGTGGAGGATCTGATAGTGGACAAAGCACTGTTGCAACTAATCTCTTAAAACAAGCATCAGCACTTGAAAACTATATTGAAAATGATGGAGTCATACTTGCAATATCTGGAAGTTATCAAATGTTTGGTCAAACCTACATAGACCCAAACAACAATAAATTACCATGTCTCGAACTCCTTGATATAAACTCAATCAGCCAAGGAGAAAAACTCATGGGTAATATTGTTACAAAAGCTAACATTGATTTATCAAATGTAAATCAAAACTTAGACACTTTTGTAGGATTTGAAAGTCACACAGCAAGAACAAAACACAACTACGAACCATTAGGTTTTGTACAAGCAGGTTTTGGAAACAACGATGAAGATAAAAAAGAAGGAGCAGTCTATAAAAACTTCATAGGAAGTTACCTCCATGGTCCTATTTTACCAAAAAACCCCCATCTTGCTGATTATATGATTTTAAAAGCATTAGAAAATAAGTATGATATTGATAAATTAGAAGTTTTAGATGATGAAATAGAAATAAACGCACATAATTCCATGGTTAATAAAATATTAACCAAATAATTCTAATTCTTCTATTTTTTTATTTTTTACTATTTTTAAATATTTAAAATTTTTATTAACTTTTTTACTATTTATTTAAAATTAAAAAAAATAAATTAAAAAAGATATTTCTAAAATATCATAAATACCTTAATTAGTATCTAATGATATTTTAAGAATATTTTAATAATATATTAATAATATCTACA
The DNA here is from genome assembly GCA_024409165.1 of archaeon. Lineage (GTDB taxonomy): Archaea > Methanobacteriota > Methanobacteria > Methanobacteriales > Methanobacteriaceae > Methanobrevibacter. Next base: position 4,486 of record JAKSUE010000052.1, on the reverse strand, counting down.
AAGAAACATCTTTTTTAACGAAATAAAGGTATGAGATAAGTATTCCTATAATAAATGTAACTAAAATTACAATATATGAAACATAACTTGGAACAGTAATTACTGCCCAATCTCCAGAAATTATCATATATGGTGCAAACCATGGGAAATAAGCTGCATATGATGAAGATGAAATCATTAGATTTGCTATAACTAAAACTGCTCCACCAATCATTGCAGGAACCATATTATTAATTATCATTGCAAGGAAAACAAATGGAGACATAGTTAAAAATAACAAGAATCCACCATACATTAAATCCCATAATCCATTAACAATTATATCAAAAGTAAACCCACTTACACCCATCATAAGTCCAATAGCTATAGAACTTAAAAAAGCAACAAATATTAAAATCATAGCCCAAATTAAAAACATCAAATATTTACCTAATAAATACTTAAATTTTGATGTTGGGGCAGTCATAATTAGTTTTAAAGTATGTTCATTATATTCTCTACCAATTAAATAAGAAACAACAATAGAAAACAATAGTACAGCTAATAAACCAATCACATATTGAGTATTAACATAAAGTATCTCTTCAAATGTAGATACAAGAGTTGGATCTTCTAAATATCCTAAATATAATAAAAATGCAGGGAATAAAGAACAAAGAACAGTTAATAAAAATATTTTTGAATTTTTTAATTTTAAAAACTCTACTTGAATAAAATTAAACATAAAATACCTCCAATAAAACCTAGTTAATTAACTCGGTAAAGTACTCCTCTAAACTTTCTTCAGTTAAATTTAACTTATAAACATCAATTCCTGAATTAATGAATAATCTGTTAAATTCTGCTTTTTTATCTAAATGTGAAAATAATTTAAGTGAATTATAAGTTTTTGAATCATATTTTTCAGCAAAAGCACTTATAACATAATCAGAACCCTTTTTAAGCCCATAATTATCTAAAATATTACAAGCTAACTCTAAATTAGAAACCTCAAACTCAACATATTTATTCATCTTATCTTGAAGTTCCTCTTTTGATAATTCTTCAACTAAAACTCCTTTATTCATTACTCCAATCACATCAGCTATTACTTCAATTTCACTTAAAATATGACTTGAAATAATAATTGTAGTTCCATAAATATGTACTAATTTTTTAAAAAGATCCCTCATTTCAATAATTCCAATTGGGTCTAAACCATTAATTGGTTCATCAAGAATCAATATTTCAGGATTATGCATAATAGCAGCAGCAATCCCTAATCTTTGTTTCATACCTAAAGAAAAGTTTTTAAACTTCTTATCCTTAGAATCAAGTAATCCAACAATCTCTAAAGCCCTAAGAATATCCTCACTATTATAATTTCCTCTAAGTTTTGAAACAATCCTCAAATTATCAAATGCAGATAAATTCTCATAAAACCCAGGAGTCTCAATTATAGAACCAATTTTAGAATAAAGATCTGGATTACTCCGTGGATTCTCACCAAATATAAAAATCTCACCATAACTTGGTCTAGCTAAATTCAAAAGCATACACATTGTTGTAGTCTTACCTGCACCATTCTTACCAAGCAAACCATAAATCTTTCCTTTCTCAACATGCATATTAAGAGAATTAACAGCAATTTCCGTACCAAACTTCTTTGTTAAATCCCTAGTCTCAATAACATATTCTACCACATTTTCACCTCTTCATTATTATTTAACTAAAATACTATTTTGCGCAAAATAAATATCATAGAATATGGACCCATGTAACATATAATTTACTTTTGTAAACTATTATTTACTTTTGTTAAGTATTGTTTACTTTTGTTAAAAATATGTTACATATGTAAAAATTATATTACAAAGTATATAAATGTTTCTATAAAACTAGCAAAAATTGAGTAAAAAATAGTGAAAAAACAATAAAAAAGTGAAAATTAGAAAAAAGAATTGTCTATTTAAGCATCATTTAAAGTACTTAAAACAGATACAGCACCAATAGCTATAACAATCCCAATTAAATTTAAAAGACTTGGAAACTCAGCGAAAAACAAAGCCCCCCAAATAGTAGCAGAACAAGGTTCAGCACCACTACATAAAATTGTAGCCTTACCATTATCCATATTTGTAAGAGCATAACTAAACAAGAAATAAGGAAGCACAGAAGTAATCACAGAGTGTAAAGTTGCAAATGTGAAATTAGGAAGAGGATCTGCCATCAAATAAGACCCAAAAAGCCCCCATTGAGTAAAAGGAGCAAGACAAATCATCAACATAATAAAACTATAAAAAACTATAGTAAATGTAGAATACCCTTTATTTGAAGCAAACTTAGAAAATACACCATACAAAGCCCAAAATACTGCAGAACCAAGTCCACAAACAACACCATAAGTAGACCAAGTAAATCCAGAAGAGCTCTCAAGTAATCCACTAACCAAAACACAACCAAACAAAGCCACAAATAAACAAACCAACTTCTTATAAGTTATCTTCTCACCAAACAACACCACAGAAAACATAAGTGCAAAAATCGGAGCCAAACTCAATAAAAGTGCAGATAAAGATAAAGAAATATTAAAAGCAGCCTCATTATAACATAAATTAAGCATCAATGTACCAAAAACACCTGCCCCAACAAACATCCAAATATCCTTCAAATCAATCCGAAGAGCATCCCTATCAAATATCATCATCAAAATAAAAAGAATAATTAATGCACCAGCTACCCTAATTGCTAATATAGACACACTATTAAAGCCAAAACTATTAAAAGCGCGGACAAATACACCACCAGTACCCCACATAACCCCACAAATAATAGGTAAAATCATTAAAATCCGTTTATCTATATTCAATATCATAATTCATCACACTAATTACTAGTTTTATAAAAAAATATTGTATCTTAATTAAAATAAACTTTACTACTAATATACCAATGAAATATTGAAAATAAAAGATAAAATATAAAATATAAAATAGTAATTATGAAATATTAAATTATAAAATTAGAAAAAAACTTATAAAACAATCATTAAAATAAAATTATGAATGAGTTAAAAAACACTATTTTTAAAAGAAAAAGTTCAAGAAACTATAACAACGAACCTATAACAGATTATGAAATCAATGATTTAAAAAACTTCATTGCAAATGCAAAAAGCTTAGATTCCTCAATCAAAACAGATTATGACCTTTTAACACAATCTGAAGTATCAACCAGAATGAGATGGCAAGCTCCAATGTATATAGCTATCTACAGTGAAGAAGCCCCTAATTATAAAGTCAATGCAGGATTCATCTATCAACAAGTTGACTTATACTTACAATCAAAAGGATTAGGAAGCTGTTGGATTGGTATGGGAAAACCTAAAAACCCAAGAAAAGACCTAAAATTTGTCATCCTAATAGGTTTTGGAAAATCAGATGATTCAATATACAGAGAACTCAATGAATTTAAACGTAAATCAATAGAAGAAATCACAAATGTCCCATCTGATGATTTAGAATGTGCAAGACTTGCACCATCAGCAATAAACAGTCAACCATGGTATTTTAAAAAGAACGATAAAGAATATGAAGTTTATTCCATCAAACATAACTTTATTAAAGCAAGAATATTAGGAAAATTAAACCCTATTGATATGGGAATTGTTTTAGCTCATTTATACATATCAAACCCTAACACATTCAAATTTGAATTCAACAAAAACTGCACTGAATTAAAAGGATACACTCCACTCGGAAAACTCTCTTTTTAATTCACATTATTTTTTTATTTAAATACACCAAATTCAAAGAGTTTTAACATGTTTGAAGAATATTTAGAAGAAACAGAATATGTAGACTATTCTAACCCAAATATAAAAGAATTAGCTAATACATTAAGAGAACAATCAGAAGATGAAATCTCCTTAATAAAAAACACATATCACTATGTAAGAGATAAAACCCACCACCCCTATGATATACAAGATAAAAGAGTCACAGTCACAGCAAGTGATGTATTAAAAGAGGGCGTAGGAATCTGTTGGGCAAAATCAAACCTCCTTGCTGCACTACTCAGAGCAAATGGAATACCATCAGGTTTCAGCTATCAAAAATTAACCTTAGGAGGTAGCCCAGAAACAGGATACTGTATCCACAGCCTAAACACAGTCTACATACCATCCTTAAAAAAATGGGTCAGATTAGACGCAAGAGGCAACACAAAAGACATTCAAGCAGAATTCTCCTTAACAGAAGAAAAATTATGCTTTAAAGCTGACATAAAAGGAGAAATAGACTATCATGACAATCATCCAGCACCAGATAAAAAGCTAATGAGAATCCTTAAAGAAAATAACGATGCTTTTGAACTATGCTTCTACAATATGCCAGATAGTTTAGAATATTATGAATAAAAAATATTTAAAAAAATAACATATTAAAATATAACTTAAAATCCAGGATTTAAATGATGAAATTTAAATAAATTTCTTAAATTAATAATT
>JAKSUE010000051.1 GCA_024409165.1 archaeon | reverse complement strand
AAAAAAAAAACAAAAAAAAAAAAAAACAAAAAAAAACAAAAAAAAACAAGCAGAAAAAGCTAAAAAAGAAAGAAAGAAAAAGAAAAACTAAAAATAAAATAAACACAATAAAACTAAAAAAAAAAGAAAAAAAGAAAAAGTAAAAAATAGAAAAGAATAAAATTATTCTTCAGCTTCCTCTTCAGGAGCTTCTTCTACTTTTTTCTCAAATGCATCTACGAATTCAACTTTTTCGTAATCCATGTTGTCCCAAATGTCTTTGGAAATTCTGAATCTTGCAAAGGTAACATCCATGTAAGATTTTTGATCAAATCTAGTGATTTCATCTAATTTGATACTTACTTTGTCACCATCGATTTTAATTTCAGTTTTGTCTAAGTCCATGTTAGGGTAAGCATAGTGTAATTGAATCATACTTTTGATTTTTTCTTCGTCATCTTCAATGATTTCAATAACAGAAACATCGTATTCTAAGTTTTTACCAGCTAAATCATGGTTGAAATCGACTTTTACTCTTCCACCGTTAACAGAGATAATTTTTCCAGTACCATTGTCAGTACTAATTTTCATACCTCTTACAGGGTTCATACCTTGTTTTTTGAATTCTTTCATAGGGATTAATTGAATTAAATTAGAATCTCTTTGACCAAATCCGTTTTCAGGAGTTACAGAAATGTGTACAGATTCACCAGCTTCAACACCAATAATAGCTTCTTCAATTGCTTTTAATAAGTGACCTCCACCAACAACGATTGGAATTGGACCATATTCTTTTTGTTCAATGAGAATACCTGCTTCTTCAGCTACATCAGCAAGAGTAGTATCAAATACTTCATCAGTTTCTTTTATTTTTCCAGTAAAATCTAATCTTACAAAATCTCCGTCTTTAATTGCCATAATATTTTTCTCCTATAAATTTTATTTGTAAATAAGTTAAACATATAAACATTAATTATATAAAAATTATCAATATTATTTCGATAATGTATTTCGACAATACTATTTGATAATCCTATTATATACACTATTTATAATATATTATTTTATCTTCTTAATAGTATATAATCATATTGTTTTTTAGCAAATGAGTGTTAAAAAAATGATAAAAATAAAAATAAAAATAGTGTTAAAAAATTAATAAAATAATAAAATAATAAAAAATGAATTGATTAAAAATTAAAATATGATTTCATTAACATAATTAGAACAATTCAAAGTATTAGAATAACTAACATAATTAGAAAACACTTTATTTTTAAATTCTTCAAGAACAGATTCATTTTTATAATCAAGAACTCTTATATTATATGGATAAGTACCAATATATTTAGAAATCATATCTCTTGGAATTTGAGTCTCTAAAGTACTTAAAACTCTATTTTTAAAGTGACTACTGAAACCATAGAATAAAGATTGTTCTATTTCAGTTAATGATTCAAATTCTTTAGTCTCACGAGTTTCTATAATTTGATTAGCTAATTTTTCATTAAAGAAATTAAGATTAAATAATTCATTAAAAGAAAGATTATTAGCTGCATCTAATATAATATCTTCATTACGAGAGTCATGTAATGGTGCTTGATTATTATTAATTTCACGTTCTAAGACCCTGATTGTTTCTTTAGGAAGCATATTTTTAACAGACTCTAAATTATTTTCAGTAGTAGCTTTTCTAATTAAAGTACCACTTACACCTTCAATACGGGGTACAAAGATGAATTTATCTTTAAAATCAAAACCAATTCTTTTAAGAGATTTAGAGAATGAAACAATCACATAATTATCTTCTTCAAGTTTACCTTTAAGTAAAGTTTCTTTTGTATCCATATCTACAATCTTGTAAGGTTTTGGAGCTACACCATGACCTAAGGAGATTCTATTTAAAATTTCATCATAACCTTCAAATGGCCTGTAACCTCTAGGAATATAATCTGCACCTAATGCTTGAAACATTTTACATAAACATAAAGAATATTGCCCTGATCCCATAATTCCCATAGGAGGTCCTTCTACAACAATATCCGCACCAACTGCAATAGCTATTTCAGCACGTGCTTTACGGTGCATAATATAAGGTAAACCCCTACCATTTCTTTCAAATAATCCTGGAACAACAGCTACAAATAAACCATTAGGAATTTTAGATTTAGCTGTTTTCATACAATGATAATGTCCATTATGAAGTGGAGAATACTCAGTAAAATCCGCAATTAAAGGTCTTGAATCCTCTAAATCATAATTATTAACATCAACATTATTAAATTCAGAATCATTATTAGATTGACAATTAAACCCTTTTTGAGCATTTTCAAAATCTTTAAAAAAAGTTTTTTTATCAGTTTCAATAATATTTCTTACAAAATCACTTGAAGGCATGATATACTATTTGTATTTTTTATTATATTACTTTTTATAAAAATAGTAAAAAAGTTAGAAAAATAAAATTTATGAAAAAGAAAAGTTAGAAAAAAAGGTAGAAAAAGAAAAGGTAGAAAAATAAGATTAGATGAAAATATTGAAAAATTAGAAAAAATAAGAGACTTAAGAATAAATCTCATTATTTTCCATAACTATTTTTCCATTACAGATAGTCATAACTGCTGCACCAACATATTCTAAACCATTAAATGGAGAGAATTCTGCTTTTGTATAGAAATTATCAGTGTTAAATACTCCTGATTTATTTAAATCAATGACAGTTAAATCAGCATCATAACCTTCTTTAATAAATCCTTTATTTTTAAGATTGAATCTTTTAGCAACATTTTCAGAGAATATTTTAGGGATTAATTTTAAATCTAAATTAGATTTATTTACTTCTGTGAGTAAAAGGGACAATACTGTTTCTAAAGATGGAATTCCAGATGCAGAATCCCAAATTCCTTTGGTTTTTTCTTCTAAACTATGAGGCGCATGGTCTGTACCAATCATAGAGTCTTCAGATATGTCTGAAATATTTACTTTAATATCTGATTCTCTTAATGGAGGGTTGGTTCTTATAATAGTTCCGAATTCATTAAAATATGAATTATCAAATAATAAATGATGTGGAGTGAATTCATAAGTTATATTATTGGAAATAGCTAATTCTAAGGATTTTTTAGTGCTTAAATGACATATGTGTAAATTATTTCCATAGTTTTTACTAAGAGCAATAGCTTGTTTAACAGATTCAATTTCAGATTCTGCAGATCTTACATAACTATAATCAATAGCAGGATTTTCATTATTAGGATTTTTTAACTTTTTTAAGTTATCTTTAATAATAGCTTTATTTTCAGCATGAAGTGATAAAATAGGATTATTATCTAGGTTAGATACATCTTTAAAGACAGTTTCTAATTCTTCATCACTTAATAAATCCATAAAACACTTAAAGGACATTGGATTTAAAGATTGAATTTTTTTCATTTCTTCAAAAGAATTAACTCCTGCATGAAGTCCAAAATTAATAACAGACTTGTCATTAGCTATTTTGAGTTTATCTTTAAATGCTTTGTATGTATTAGTTTTAGGTACTGTATTTGGCATATCCATAACAAAAGTAAAACCTCCGTTAGCTGCTGCCATAGAACCTGTTTTAAAATCTTCTTTATATGTGAGTCCAGGGTCTCTAAAATGAACATGAGGGTCAATAAGACCAGGTAAAACTAAATTACCATTTAAATCTATTTCTTTTTCACCTTTAAATAAAGATTTAGATATTTTAGCTATTTTACCATCATTAATACCAATATAAACTTCGTTATTTTCATCAATTAACTTAGAATTTTTTAAAACTAAATCATACATTATAAGCACCTTTAAGTTCTAAAAGAATATTTGATTGAAGTATTATAAAATAATTTCTTAAAAAAATAGAATAATTGAATTAAATATTAATAATAAATTATTAAAAAATAGTTAAAAAAATAACTTTAAAAAAGTAGTTTAAAAATCGTTTAAAAAAAAAAGGCACTTAACCGAAGTTAAGCGCCTCGTGTTTATCTATTAACAAGTAATAGAAAATTTCCTAATTAGATCTATTTTAAGCAAAGAGATCCAGGAGTACATTTTTCGATACATTTTTCACATAAAGTACAGAAACCAGCAACTGGTAAGTTTACTTTATATGCTTCATGTAACATGTCGTAAGGACATGCTTCGATACAGTCACCACATACATCACATTTAGATGGGTTGTAGATGATTCTGTTTCTTTCGACAAGTTCTCCGTCAACTTCTTTCTCAACAGAGTCTAATTTTAATGCTTCTTTGTCACAGACAGCAGCACATGCTCCACATCTTACACACATAGCAAAGGATTGTTCACCAGCATCTTTCTTCCTAGAAGGTACTTCCATACCTCTTGCGGTTACTACACGAATAGCTTCAGTTGGGCATTTTAATGCACATCCACCGTCAAAGAGACAGGTTTCAGCATTGTAAACAATACCTTCAGAAGCAGAAGCACAAGCATCTCCTCTTTCGACGTCTAAAGCAATAGCGTCTACAGGACATACATTTGCACAGAGACCACAAGCAGCACAGACTGCAGGAAGGTCGACAGTTAAGTCAGATTTAGCTTTAATGAAATCTCCAGGACAAGCTTCAACACAGGAGTTACATCCAATACATGCATCAGCATCTAAAGCAAATTCTTTGATTTCTTTAGAACGTTTAGCTGGGTTTGCATCACCAGATACAAAGATTGCATTCCATGGACAAGATTGAGCACAAATACCACAGCTAATACATGCATCTTCATCTACTACAACTTCATCGCCGTAAGCAGATAAGGAAATAGCATCAGCAGGACATTCGTCAACACAAACTCCACAACCTTTACAGGAGTCTAAGTAGATTTTTCCTTCAGGTTCTACGCCTCTGAAAGCAGGGACTTTAACACCAGGAACTCCGATAGCATCAACAGGACAAATGTTTACACATTGTTGACACATTACACAGAATCCTTTAATTGGTAATTTTTCGTCGTCAGTTGCTTTAAGAATACCTTTAGGACAAGCAGCTACACAGTCTCCACATTCATCACATTTGGATTTGTTGAAGACTAATCTTACTTGAGTGTTACCTTCTTCATCAATAGCTATGTCATCAACTTGTAAAGCACCGTTTGGACATGCTTTAGCACATGCAGGGTCTTCGTTACAAGTATCACAGTAAACGATGTGATCGCCTACTTCAATAGCTGCAGAAGGACAAACACCTTCACATGCTCCACATTTAATACAGCTATCTTCTTCGAATACTATCATATTAACACTCCAGGGTTAGATTTTTTGGATTAAGTTTCCTTCGTTGTCGTATACTTCTACAGTAGCTAATCTCATTTGACTATCCATACTGTGGGTAGCACAGGATAAACATGGGTCGTAAGCTCTGATAACCATTTCCATTAAGTTGAAGATTTTATCATCTACTTCTACACCAGGTTTAATGTAGTCTTTAGCTACTTGTTGAATACCCATTTCCATAGCAGGGTTGTTTTGGATAGTTGCTACAATAATGTTTGCGTTGGTAATTAAACCTTCATCATCAGTTTTGTAATGGTGGATTAAAGTACCACGAGCAGCTTCTACAATACCTGCACCTTCACCAGCAGTTCTTTCGAGTTCTCCTGGGAATTTGTCACCAGATAAGTCTTGTTCTAACATATCAGCAGCACATTCAGCAGCAGCTAATAATTCGATTAATCTAGCCCAGTGGAATAATAATGGGTATTGTGCGTATCCGAATTTGTCTCTGAATTGTTCTAATGCAGCTTGTGCAAGAGGTGCAGCATCAGGCATTTTGTCACAGACATTAAGACGGGATAAAGGAGCTACTCTGTAAATACCTTCAGGGTAACCTAATTCTTTAATGTAAGGGAATTTTAACCAGGAGTATGGTTTTACGTGTTCAGCAACATAGTCTAAGTATTCTAAGTTGTTGTATTCACAGTAAATAGAACCATCTTTGTCTTTAATTCTTACATCACCGTTATAAACATCCCATACACCATCGTTTACGATACCACAGTGACGGGTGTCTCCGAAGTAACCTAAGGAAGATACTAAGTCAATTTTTTCTTCTAATACAGGAACAGCTAATTCAATAGTTGCTTGTGCTAATTCTACGTTTTCTTTAGCTTTAGCAAGTAAGTCAGCTTGAGTTTCAGCATCTAATTCAGTAGAGATACCACCAGGGGTAGAAGAAGTAGGGTGAATAGGACGACCACCAGTAGCGGATACAATGTCTAAACCGTTTCTTCTGATTTTAATAGCTTGTAAAGCTACTTCAGGCATATCTTTAATTACTTGGAAAACGTTTCTAGTTTTTCTGGTTCCGTCAGGAATGATTAAATCAGGAGCAGCTAAGAAGTAGAAGTGAAGTGCGTGAGAGTGCATGTATGAACCCCAGTTCATTAATTCTCTCATTTTGTAAGCATCAGGTAAGATTTCATCATCTTTGAATCCGTAGATTTGGTCTACAGCTTTAGCAGCTGCTAAGTGGTGTTGTACATCACAAATACCACAGATTCTTGGTACTATACGTGGTGCTTCTTCAGCAGGACGTCCTTGTAAGAATTTTTCAAATCCTCTGAACTCCATAACGTGTAATCTAGTGTCTTCTACATTTCCTGCTTCGTCGAGGTGTACAGTAATTTTTGCGTGACCTTCAATACGAGTTACAGGTTCCATAGTAAGTTTAACCATATTTATTCTCCTCCTTTTTGCATTTTAGCAGGAACTAAAGCAGCTGGTAAAGTGTAAGTGTAGAAAGTACCTACAATATCATCTAATTGGTCAGCTACTTGTTCTGGGTCAACGGTTTTATCTTCGTTAACACCGTAGTCAGATGCGATAGCGGAAATCATTTTTGCACCAGCATCTTTAACTTTTGCGGTAGGTCCGTAACAACCTCTACATGGGATTGCAATAGATGGGCATTGTGCACCACATAAGGATACAGTAGCAGGTCCCATACATACTAAACCTTGAGCAATTAAACATAAGTCATCTTCTGGTTTACCAACTTCAAATTGTCTTTTAATGAAGTCCATAGCAAGTCCAGCAGGTGGTTTTTCTCTAGGACATACTTCACAAAGGTTGGTGGTTGGTAATTCGATACCTTCTCCTTTTAATAAAGCGAGAATAGCAGCAGCTACTACATCAGATTTAGGAGGGCAACCAGGGATCATTAAGTCTACGTCAATTACTTGGTCAAGAGGTCTTACTCTGCTTTCTAATGCAGGTACATCATCGTAAGGAATAACTCCTTCTTCGTTGTAAGTACTTGGAGAGTCAATGTAAGCTTCTTGAGTTAATTCGTCAACAGTGAATAAGTTTCCGAGACCTGGGATACCACCGTAAGCAGCACAAGTACCGTAAGCGATAACGAGTCCAGCTTTTTCTCTTAACATTTCAGCTAATTCTCTGTTTTCTTCGTTTCTAATTCCACCTTCTACAATAAGTACGTCTAATTCAGGTACTTCGTCGTATTTAGTATCACACAATACAGGTGAGAATTCGAATTCAGCTAATTCTAAAACATCTAATAAAGATTCGTGGAAATCAGCAATAGATAAGTGACAACCAGAACATCCTCCGAACCACATAGTTCCTATTTTAGTTTTATCTGCCATAAATAATTCCTCCAATCAAATTATGCCTCAGCATCTAATTGTGCTTTTAATGGGGAAGGTCCTAATTCTTTGATTCTGTTTACCATCATGGTTACAGCGTTTTTGAATTTTTCACCTTCGGATGCAGAAATCCAGTCGTGGTATACTCTTTCTTTTCCGATTCCCATATCTTCGACTAATTTATAGACTAATCTCATTCTTCTGTCAAGTTTATAGTTACCAGCATCGTAGTGGCAGTCACCCATGTGACATCCTGCTACGAATACTCCGTCAGCACCGTCTCTGAATGCTTTTAAAATAAACTGAGGGTCAATTCTTCCAGAACACATTACTCTAATAACACGAATGTTAGGTGGGTATTGCATTCTTGCGGTACCTGCAGTGTCTGCTCCACCGTAGGAACACCAGTTACAACAAAACATTACAATTTTTATATCATCAGACATAGAGTTTATCCTCCTCTATAATACATTTTTATTCGAAAATAATATTCGAATAATTATAGTTTCAATATTAATCTTAAATTCATGAATTTTACTAAAGTTTTCATTCACTATGTTTTTTGTAAATAAAAACCTTAAAGATTAATAAATCAACTTATTTATTAGAATCATCAATTAAAAATTGAATCAAATAATAAATTCCCCTTGAATATAAATTCAAGATTTTTCTAAAAAACTTAAAAGATCCAAATCAAAAACCTTTC
>JAKSUE010000050.1 GCA_024409165.1 archaeon | reverse complement strand
ACTAAGTTTATAGCAAGAACTCCAAGCATAGGGAAAAATATAATGAGAATACCTAAGATAATAAAAATTATATTTGGAACTAACTTATTATCCATAAATTTTCCTCCATATCTATTTAATTTAATATTAAAAAATTTGGTTTAAATATTATAAACAATATAAATTATGTAATTTTAATAATATATACTTATACATTTTATGGCTTTGTTGAAATCCTCATTTTTTTAATCATGTTGTAGCTGAAGATATGGTAAAATAGGGTTTTTATACACAAACAAGAATTTTAAAAGCTCAAAAAAGTCTTAAGTATCATTTCAAATGTAAAAAGACATAGGATTTCAACAGAGGCTTTTTATTGAAAATATTAAAAAAAGATTAAATATTAAATAAAACATATATTAAATAGAATAGTTAATACTATTAAAAAAGGTTAACAAATCAAAATATAAAAATATTAACAAACTAAAAATAAAAAATATTAACAAAACAAAAATAAATTAACTTAAGTGATAAAATGGCAAGTTCAGGATTTATTATATTTTCACATATTTTTCCAATATTCTTTGGATTTATTGGAATTTTATTACTCATTTCAGGAATTATGGATGATAATAAAACATTCGAATATCTTGGAATAGGACTATTTCTATTAGCTGCTTTCGTTCCATTTTTAATTTTACCATTAATTGTATAATTAATAATAGAATGAAAATAATAAAAAATTAAAAAATAAAAAATTTTAAGTTAAACAATTAACTTAAAATTAACTCTTTTTATACATTATAACTTTATACAACTTTACACAACATCACACAACATCACACATTATTTTTATAAATAGTAACTTTACCAATATGTTTTATAATTGTAAGGTTCTGAATTTCAAATCCTTTTAAAGATACATAATAAGTTGCATTATTATCTTTTAAAAACGTTGATATATTATTTAATGGAACTGAATCTTTATTATAAATTACTTCTTTTTGTAAATACCAAGTGAAAATTGGTCCTCTATCAGCACAAATAGTTTCATTAGCTGGGAGATTTCCTTTGGTCCATAATGCTGTTTGTTTTTCATCATCTACAATTGTGTCATGTTTATCCACAGCTAAATAACCTAAACTTGATAATAAACATAAAATGACAAATAAAGTTGGAATTAATTGGATTAAATTATACTTTTTATTCCAGATTACTAATTTTACTTTAATATTATCAATAGTTCTATTAGACTCTTTAAGAGAGTTATAATTTTTAGAGTAAGTGTTTAGGTATCGAATAATTAAAGTAAGACCAAATATAATGATAATTGTGAATGAAGGTGCATGAATAATGAAGTATCTATCTGCTTTAATTAAATGTGCAGAAAAGAATATTAAATAAGAGAAGAACCATGTGTATGTAGCAATATCAAAATTGAAAAACTCATATTTTCCATCATCATAGATACTGTTGAATGATATGGTGAATAACATGATTCCAATAAAGAATATTAATTCACAAGTTATAAATGACCATGTACCTGCTAAGAGGAATGAAATTGCAAATAATATAATGGATAAAATAATAATTCCATAAAATACATTCTTAGACAATTTAATTTTATTAAATATTGATAAATTGATTTTATTTGGAATAGATCTGTAGTCCTTAGTCAAATTATCTTTTAATCTATACAATACATAAAGTGCTACAATAATCAAGATTATCAATATTGGAATTCCAGCAACAGGGATATATTTACATACAAACCTTGGAATGAAAAATAAATAGAATAATAAATCATTTGGTGGAACATAAGCCACAGCAGAACTAGCACCTGGATTTGCTACATTTGAAGCTTGATTTAAGAATCCGAAAGGTATTTTATTAATATAATAATGAACTAAGAATGGAATTATGAATATAAAACTTGCGATTACTCCACCAATAAAATGCTTAATATACTTAGCAATATTAGAAAATAGGTCTTTTTTAGATAAAACATACATTAACATTCCAAAAATAACCAAAGCTCCGATGTATTTAGCAAAAACAGATAAAACAACAAGAGGGATTGATAAATAGAAGTATTTTTGATTCTTTTCAATAGCTAAAATAAATGTATAAAATGCCCAGATAGAAAATGCAACAGATGGAATATCAATTGTTCCATTAGCTACCCACATAATATTTACAGAAATAGATCCATAAAATAAAGCACCAATAAAAGCATATTGCTCATTAAAACGGAGCTTAAGTAAAGCATAAACCCCAATAACAGCAGGAATATAAAATATACCAGTGACAAAGAATATTGAATAATCCCCTACAAGACCTAATCTAAAGAGTAAAGATGTTAAGAAAGGTACAAGAGGTGGGAAATAGTTAATATAAGCATATCCTCCAATATTATATCCAGCATATCTTAAAGCTTGAATTAAGTAAAAATAAGGATCAACAAAATATCTACCTAAAAAATTAGTTGTAGAATTAATGAAAATAAGTGCAATAGCTATAAAAACAGAAAAAACAATTATAAATTGCAAATATTTATCATTTTTAATTTTATCTAATATCATTTAAATCCCTATTTAGTTTATAATTAATTATAATATATAAATTAACTAACTTATAAAAATAGTTATTAAAATTAGAAATAATTAAAAAATAGTAATAAAAAAATAAGAATTAAAAACTAAATAAATGGATTGATTTTTACTTCTCCTTTATGTAAAGCAGTTCCTACTAAAGCTTTTTTAATTCCTAATTCATTAATTTCATCAATTTCATCTTTAGTGATTCCACCACCCAGAATAATTTGGTCTTTAAAGTCTGAAAACTCTTCTAAAAGAGCTTTATTATACCCTTTACCAGTTCCAACTGATGAGATATCAAGGAGAATTATTTCATTAGGTTGGATTCTTTTTAGAACTTCTTTGAATTCTTGTAAATTAATATCCATGTTTTTTGTGTGGAGTTTATTATCTTTTACATCTACACTGACGATTATACGTTCTTTTGGATATTTTTCAAAGATTTTTTCAAGTTCTTCTATTGATTCAAGGGTTTCTGTAGCTACAATGATTTTATACGCAAAATCAAGCATGAATTCAAAAGTTTTAAGATTATCTACACCTATATCAATGATAACTGGAAGGATTGTATTGACTTCTTTAACTTCAAAGACATTGTGTTTACCATTTCTTTCAATGAAATCAAGATCTGCAATGTACATTTCTTTTGCACCAGCTAATTTAAGACCTTTTGCAATTTCTAATGGGTTTGTAGATGATGCATAGATTGTTTGAAGTGGAGTATAGGTTTCTCTATTACCAGATTTACCAGATACAGCTACAGAATTCATTAAATCTAAAACAGGAACTATTTCTAACATGATAACACCAGTACAATACTACTTATTCATCAATCTTAACAAATATCTCATTAGCCAACTCTTTATCAACAGCTAATTGAGTGTTTCCTAATTGGAAGACATAATTTGGGAATTTTTGGATTAATATGATTTTAGAACCTGGAATGAGTCCTAAGTTCATGATTTTTTGGAGTTTTTTACCATCGTCTGTTTTAATATATGAAACTTCTCCAGAGAATCCATTTTCACAGTTAATAAGAGCTATTGAGTTTTCTTTATCAAATACATCACAACAGTTTCCTTCAGGAATTGGATTGTTGTGAGGGCAGTTTTCAGGGTGACCAAGGATTCTACAGATATTGTCTTCTACTTCATCAGACATGATGTGTTCAATTTGGTCAGCTAATTCTTCCATTTCATCCATATCTGCTAAGAATAAGTCGGCCATGACTTTTTCTGCTATTCTGTGTTTTCTAACAAGGGATCTTCCAATGTGTTCTCCAGCATTAGAGAGGTTAATAACTCCGTCATTTATATTCACATAGCCTTTTTTAAAGAGTTCTGCTATGTATTCGTTATCTAAGTCTTTTTCTGTAAGGGTTTCTTTGTTTTCGTATTCTTTAACCCACATATGACGTAAATAATCTTCTGTGTCTTTTTTATCAATCATAGTTCCACCAATTATTCTTGTCTTATTTATCAGTTATATTTCAATAATAATTATTGTCTTATTTATCGATATATTAATTATTTAAATAATTTGTTTTTAAGTTTTTTATAAGTATCTTCCATAAATTTATATGATTTTGATTCAGGTAATATTTCATATCCACAATTAGGGCATTTAATGGTTTTACAGTTAATTGGACATCCTTCACAGCTGATTCCATCACATTTTTTATATTCAAATCCGCAGAATTCACATTTAATCCATATTTCATCCATAATATCCCTTTAATTAGTTATAATACGATTCCTAATCCGGTTAATACTGTGTTGACAATGAATCCCATAGTGAATGCAAGGGCTACACTGATTATTGCAATTAAGAATGCTAATTTAACTCCTCTTTCTTTAATCATAATCATGAATTGTGCTACACATGGTAGGAAGAGGGTTAATGTGACAGCTGCTACTAATAATTGGACACCTGTGAGGGTGTTTTGGATTGTCATGAGTCCTGCTGCACCAAAGTCTCTTCTGAAGAATCCAAGTACAAATGATGCACTTGTTGAACTTGGAAGACCAATTGCATTTACAAATGGATTTACACATGCAATGATGAGTTGGAAGAGTCCTACAAGATCTAATGCCCAAATGATTACACTAATGAGGATAAAAATTGGGATTAACTCTTTAATATACATTACAAGACGTGTCCAGGTTTTTTTAGCAATGTGTGAGAGTTTTGGCCATCTGAGTGGAGGAAGTTCCATGAAGAAGCTTGGTTGTGCTCCTGGGACATATTTTTTAGCAATAAATCCAATAGCTATGAAGTTTGCAACAATTACAGCTAACCAAATCCATAATGATGTTGGATGGGTTGTGAGTAATGCCATGATAACTCCAAGTTGGGCAGAACATGGGATTGTGAGAGCCATGAGTACAGTAGCTATGTTACGTTCTCTTTCTGTTTCAAGTGTTCTTGTAACCATTGTTGCCATACTTCCACAACCAACAGCTAAAACAAATGGAATTACAGAACGGCCACTTAAACCTATTTTTTTAAATCCATTATCTACAAGGAGAGCAAGTCTTGGTAAGTACCCACTATCTTCAAGGATTGAGAAAACAATAAAGAATAAGGATACAATTGGTAAAATAATACCAAATCCGTAGGTTATACCAAGAGTTACAATACCATAAGGACCTACAATGAGGTTTTGAATTGGTACCCATGGGATGTAAGTCACAACAATTTGTGCTATGAATGGATTAATATATTGACCGAATATAACGTTTTCAATTAAATCTACTAAAATACCTGCTCCAAGAACCCCTACAAATAAATAGAGCCCAAAGAACAATACCATTGCTAAAATAATAAATCCATAAATTGGATGAATCATTATTCTGCTTAATTTTTCTCGTCTGTCCATTGTTATTTCAGCTTTAGCTACTAAATCAATAGTAGTAAAAGTCTTTTTAAAGTATTGAGCATAATCTGAAAGTTTTAATTTAGTTAAGTATTTTATTGAATCATCAAACTGTGATTTTTCTTCATTTAATACAGTTAACACTTCATCAAAGTTAGGTTCTTGCTCTTTAACTAAATTTAAAACATCTTTATCATCTTCTAAAAGAAGAACTGAAATAGCTCTTCTTGAGATTGAATAATTAGATTTAAGAGTATTTTGAACTTTAGCAATAGCTAATTCAAGTTCATCACCATAATAAACTTTCATTAAATTAGGGTTTTTTGATAAAATTTTTGCCTTCTTATCATCATAATTTACAACTGCATCTTTAATATCTTCTAATCCACGATTTTCAGCAGCAGCAGCTAAAACAACAGGAATTCCAAGGATATTTTCTAATCCATCTTTATCTACATTTGCACCTATTGCTTCAAGTTCATCCATCATATTTAATACTAAAACAACATCACAATTAGCATCAATAAGTTGGAATGTAAGATCTATTGATTTCTCAATGTTCTTAGCATCAATAACATGAATAATCATATTATAAGCTTCATCTAAAACAAGCAACTTAGCTACTCTCTCTTCTTCAGTTATTGTATTTAAATCATAAAGTCCAGGAGGATCTGTTAAATGAACAGACACACCACAATAAGTAAAGTCCCCTTCATCCATATCTACAGTAGTTCCTGGATAATTAGAAACCATTGCAGTCATTCCAGTTAATTTATTGAATGTAAGACTTTTACCTACATTAGGACTTCCAATTAATAAAGCATTAATAAAATCTTTGTTTTTTGGGCTAATTTCTATGCCTCCAATAAGTATAATGAAATAATTTAATAATTTAATAATTTAATAATAATTAATTAATCTATAAATTAGATATAATTATTTTTAGGTATACCTAAATTTAAAATTTTTGTAAAAAAATTAGGTAAACCTAAATTTAATATGTTATTATATTAAACTAATTTAGTATATAAATATTTCTAAAAAATTAGGCATACCTAAATTTTATAAAATAATTAAAATATAATATTAACAATAAATTTAAGATAAATATATATTAAATAAATACCAAAATAGTAATAAATTTATAAAATTAAAGTAATTTAATAATTTAATAAAAAATAATTAATAAAAAGGTGAAAAAATGGCTAAACAAGATGATGCAATGGATGCAATGATTCAAGGACAAGTAAATAGTAGAGGATGTACTTGTATGACTGGAGTTTTAAAACCAGCACAATCTACATTAAAAACAGTTGTGTGTAAAGATTGTGGTAAGAAATTTAAGACAAATATGGACACTGAATATTGTGTTAAATGTAGAAAAAATCATTAATCATAATCATAATAACAATAATAATAAAAATAGTTCACTAGTGAACTATTATAAATAAAATAATTTTATAAAAAAATTTTTTATATAATAAATAAAATTATTCTAATTTTTTATATAAAAACTAATTTTTATTAGCAATTTCATCTAAACGAGCCATCATATCTAAAATACGGGTTCTTGAGTTATTATCGTTTGAATAATCTTCGCTCCAATTATTCATTGGTTCTATGATATATAATGCTTCTTCAGATAAGACTCCTGGAATATTCATTTTAGCTAAATTACGTTCTACTCTTCTTTTTAATGGTTCGTTATCCATTTTTTGTCCTAAGAATATTGGGGTTTTGACAGCAGAGGATATTTTAGTGTTGTGACGTGCTTGGTGACGTTCTTCTTGTCTGTTGTCAAGGATTTCTTGTGAGGATAGGTTTAAATTTGGGTCTTTGAATGTTACACCAACGTCAGATAGGGCCATTTTAATTTCATCATTTTTTGGAAGGGATGTTTTTAAATTGTTTGGTTGGGGTGATGCTAATGTACCACCTTGGAATCTTCCAAAGATTGGACCTAAGGATACATAAAAGTTCGCTTCAATAAAACCCATTCTTACTGGAGCAGATGAAGTATATGTAGCGACTATTCCATTATCTTTAATGACCCTTCTAAATTCATTAAAAAAGTCTACACTGAATAACTCAGGTGACATATTTTGTGAGAAAGGATCTAAAAAGATTGCATCGTAGGTATTATCTGGGAGGTTTTGTATGACTTTTCTTGCATCATCTATGTGGATTTTCATAGAGATATTATCTGGGATTTCTGTTTGTTCTAATTCAAGGGATGCATAGTCTGTAGCTATTAATTCTTGTTCAATTGCTTTTTTAGTGATATCATGTGCTTTGATTGGGGAAGGAACAAGTAAACCAGCAGCTAAGGTTGGTTTAGAGATTTCAAGTAAGTCTATTTTTAGAGTTGGTTTGTTTTCTTGGTTTTCTGTGCGTTTTATAAAATCATCTAATGCTGCTGATGAATTGTAACCTAATCCTGAGCAGATATCAAGGATAGCTATATCTTCATCGTAGTTTAATTCAAGGGGCTTTACAAATTTTTCAAAGGATTCAGAGATTGCACCTGAAATTGTGTGTAGGGTTTCTACTTTATCATTGATTTCTTTTGATTTTATACTATATGACCCATCATCTGTTTTAACAAAATAATCAATATGCTCTTTAAAAATAGAATTACGATAGATTGGGTCTTTAGTTTCTTTTTCTTTTTCAAATGCTTTGTTTATTAAGTCATAAATTGTATTATCAATTACAGTAGAATCTTCAATATAAGTCATAATCACACTAACTCATTTAATTATAAAATTAGTATATTTAAATGAACTAGTATAGAAAAATATACTAAATACAATTAGTATATTTAAATGAACTAGTATAGAAAAATATACTAAATACAATTAGTATATTTAAATGAACTAGTATAGAAAAATATACTAAATACAATTAGTAT
>JAKSUE010000005.1 GCA_024409165.1 archaeon | reverse complement strand
TTTCAGATAGAGTTGTTGACCATGTTCTTTTAGGTGAAGCTGGAAGTTGGTCTATCTTTATAATTTTATTTGGATTAATTATTATCTTATTAGACGTTTTCTTTGTCTTTTATTATAAACAATATTTGAGAAATTCTTCTGTTAATAATCTTAAATTAAAAAGTACTTTTGATACTATAGATAAAATTAAAAGTATTGATAGTGATTATTATGAAGAAGATGACTTCGATAATATTTCACTCAAAGACCTTTTTAAAGGAAAACAAGAAAAAGAGTCTCCAAATAACATAAAAAACTCTATTTTTAATAATGAAACTATAGATTCAGATTCTATAACTGTTGATGCAGATGATTCAGAGTTCATAACTGTTGAAACAGTAGATGATAATGATAAATGATAGTTCTGCTAATGTAGACTCTTTCGATGATGAAAACTATATTTTTAAGGAGTATTTAATATGCTTAAATCTAATCTTAAATCTAAAAAATCTTATGATGATTTATCTTCATTTTTAGAAGATGATGAAGATGATGAATTAACTATAGATACATCAAAATCAGAACCTAAAGATGATTCTAAAACTAAACCAAAAACTATCTCTTCCGAAGATTTAGCTGCTAAAAAAGCAAGAATTATTGAAGGAACTAATTTTGATAATAGTTTAAGAAAATCTAAAAAAAGAAAAGTAAAGACTAAAAAATAATTTTATTCTTTATTTTTTATCTTTTTTTTAGTAGTTTTTTATCTTTTTTTTATTTTTATTAGGTATTTTTTTATCTTTTTTTTAGTAGTTTTTTATCTATTTTTTCAGTACTTTTATTAAGTATTTTTTTTATATATTTTTGTAAGTTTCATCAAAATTTATATAAATTTATAAATGATGAAATACAAAAATTAAATCATATATTATTATAAATAATTTATACAATATTGAAGAACTTTGTATAAATTTTATTACTTAAACAATTTACGAGATGATTTTAATGTTTAAGGCTGAGTTAAGTAATTCTAATATCTTAAAAACAAGTTTTGATGCAATTTCATCTATTGTTGATGAAGTGCAAATACAAACTGATAGTGAAGGTTTTCGTTTAGATGCCTTAGATCGTAGTCACATCACTTTTATTCACTTAGAATTAAAAGCAAGTTTATTTGATGAGTTTATTTGTGATGAACCTGAAAAGATTAATATTGATACTGATGAATTAATGAAAGTTTTAAAACGTTCTAAATCTGATGACAGAGTTTTAATGTCTTTAGATGAAGGAAACTTCATTATTACTTTTGAAGGGGAAGCTAAAAGAACTTTCAAAATTAGATTAATTGATATTGAGTATGATTCT
Source organism: archaeon (assembly GCA_024409165.1). GTDB lineage: Archaea > Methanobacteriota > Methanobacteria > Methanobacteriales > Methanobacteriaceae > Methanobrevibacter. The sequence goes on along the minus strand of JAKSUE010000005.1, from coordinate 13,999 downwards.
CCTACTCCACCTCAATTAGCTCACCCAACTAATATTGAAATTCCATTCTCTCTTTTAAAAGACTCTATTCAGGATATGGACATCTTTTCTGATAAAATTGCTTTAAAAGTAGATAGTGATAAATTCATTGCATCTGCTGAAGGAGACTTTGGTGATGCAAATATTGAATATTTACACGGTGAAAAAATAGAAGAAACTGTTAAATCTATCTTCTCTTTAGAAAAAGTCAGAGAAATGCTTAAAGCAGATAAATTTTCAGACTTTGCACAAATTGGTCTTGGAAATGACATGCCTTTAAAACTTACTCTTGAAATGATTTCTGGAGACGGTGAACTTAGTTTCTTACTTGCACCAAGAATTGAATCTGAAGATTAATTTCTTCGATTCTTCAAATTTAATTTATTAAAAATTTAATTTAAAGCTATTAATTTAAATTTATTAATTATAATTTTAATTAATTAGCTAATTTTCTATTTAGGATTAATTTTAATTCTAAATTTTCTTATTTTTATTAATGTTTATCTGGATGATTTATTATGGATGAAAGTTTTTTCCAAACACTACGTCAAATTCAAAAAAAGGAACGTAATAACTCTTCATTAGCTAGAGTTAGTCCTGATTTTTATAAACAAGTTCATGCTTATATTAATAAACTTAAACGTACTGTAGGTAATGATCCTTTTGCAGATGAACATTATCTTTTAAAAGATTCTCAAAGAATAGCTACTGAAATCTGTGAAAGAAGAGAACATAAAATAACTGATGCTGCAGTTATGAATATTCACCGTTCTTTCCATCTCTTTTCTAAAAATAAACCTCAATTTGATATTTTAGACACAACTCCGTTAAATCTCACAGATGAAGAAGAAACCTTATACTACTCATTAATTGACACTTTAAAAGAACATAGACTTAAAATTTCTTTAGATAAATTTGCTGATAGTGATGAGTTAGGTAGTAAAAGAGAACCTATTGCAAATCCTTTTGCTAATGAAGAATCTCAAATTGATGACAACACTGATTCTGTAGCAAATAATAATGAAAATAATGAAAATAATGAGAATGATGAGAATAATAAGAATAAAAATAATATTGATGATTTAATTTTCAAAAAAGAAGAATCAGTAGAAGAAGAACCAGTTAAAACTAAAAAACCTGGTCATGCTGATGCTATTTTAGATAAATTAAATCAGATTAAAAATGCTAAAGTTATTACAGATGAGAAATATGAAGATATTAATAAGCAAATAGCTAATCAAAATACTAACCAAAATGCTAATCAAAATGCTTCAAATAATCAAGTTAAATCTGTAAATCAAGTTAATGATAAAAAAGAATCTGCTGCTGTTTCTAAATCTAATAGGGAGTCTGATGTTTCTAAATCTAATAGGGAGTCTGATGTTTCTAAAGATTCATCTAATTCATTTCCAGATGTAAATAAATTATACAATGAAGATAATCAATTTGTTAATGTAGATGAATTAAATAAGAGTTTTGAAGATGAATATTATAATTTTAATGAACCGGATCCTTTTGAATTTGATGATTTAATTAGACAAAGTAAAAATAAAAATAAGTCAAAATCATCAAAAGATAAGAAATCTGATTTGAATGATAAAGATAAAAAAGCAGTTAGTCAAGAAACTAATGAAGATAAACATGTAGGTGTGGATGTCGAGTTATCTAATGAAACTCCTAAGAAAGAGATTAAAGGTAAAGATTTTGATAATATAACTATTATGATGAATGGTGATGTTGGTCCTATTGTAGGTGTTGATGAGAAAGTTTATGGCCCATTTAATTCTCAAGATGTTGTTATTTTACCTAAAATTAATGCTCAAATCTTTTTAGATAATGATAAAGCTAAATTAATTGATATTTAGTTTTCTTATTCATATTCATTATCTTTTTTATTTTTTAGCGGATTTAAATAATATTTTTTATAGTTATTTTTTTACTTATTTTTTTTTAAATATCGCTCTTTTTACAAACATTTAAATATAATTTATTAATAAATATATATAATGTATCTATGATAATAGTATAAATAATATGATTTATAGGTACTCTCAGACTCGTGGGAAACTTAAACAGTTCTTATTGGTTTGTTGTAATTATCCTCATGCGACAGGGAAACCTAATCAGTTCTTTGTGGTTTGTTGTAATACGTTATTATTAGGTCTACTAAGATGGAACTTGGTAGATGATTTAAAAAGAGGTTATAAAATGAAAATTCCTAAAGAAAAAAGAACTTACTGTCCTCACTGTAGAAAACATACAGTGCATGAAGTACACACTGCTAAAAGAAGAAAAGCAAGTGAATTAAAATGGGGTCAAAGACAATTCAGAAGAGTTACTGCAGGGTACAGAGGTTATCCAAGACCATTACCAGGTGGTAACAAGCCAGTTAAAAAATTAGATTTAAGATATAAATGTAAAGAATGTGGAAAATCCCACATCAGAAAATCTTTCAGAGTAGGAAAACCTGAATGGGTATCTAACTAAGGTGATTTGTATGGCTAGTAATGGTAGAGGAAACTTTTTAAGAGTTAAATGTTTAGATTGTGACAACGAACAAATCATATTCGATCGTGCAGCTTCTGATGTAAAATGTATTATCTGCGGTAAAACTATTGTTAAATCCCGTGGAGCTAAAGCTAAAATCATGGCTCACATCGATGAAGTTTTAGACTAAGTTAGATTTTTAAAATCTTGAATTAAAAGATTCAATTATTTATTAAAATCTTGGATTTTAGCTATTTATTTATTAAAAAGTTAATTTCTAGTAATTATTTAATATCTAATTGAAATCTTAACTATTTTTATTTGGTGTTTGAATTGGTAAGAAAAAATCAAGAATGGCCAGATGAAGGAGATCTCATTGTAGGAACTGTTTATAAAGTTCTTAACTATGGTGCCTTTGCTAAATTAGAAGAATACGAAGGTAAAGAAGCTTTTATTCATATTTCTGAAGTATCTTCTGGTTGGGTAAAGAATATTAGAGATCATGTAAGAGAAAATCAAAAAATAGTTGCTCGTGTTTCAAGAGTTAATCCTAAAAAAGGACATGTTGATGCTTCTTTAAAAAGAATTAGAGAAGATCAAAGAACTAAAAAAATTCAGCAATGGAAAATCGAGCAAAAAGCTGAAAAATTCTTAGAATTAGCAGCTAAATCCTTAGATAAAGATTTAGATGCAGCTTATGATGAAGTAGGTTACGAACTCATGGACATCTTTGGAGATGTTTATGGCGCATTCGAAAATGCTGCTGATGAAGGTGCAGAATCTCTTACTGAAGAAGGAATTAGTGAAGATTGGGCTAATGCTATAACTGATGTTGCTGTAAGAAATATTACTCCTCCTGAAGTTAATATCACAGGTTATGTTGATATTGAAAACTATGACTCTAATGGAGTAGAAATTATTAAAGAAGCTCTCTTAGCAGCTGAATCTAAAGATATTGCTGTTCAATGTGTTGGAGCTCCTCGTTACAGAATCACTGTTACTTCAGATGATTATATTAAAGCTGAAAAATTACTTAAAGAAGCAGCTGAAAGAGCTATTACCATCGTTCAAGATGCTGGTGGTAAAGGCGAATTCTTACGTGAAATTGACAACTAATGAGACGAATTCGATGAAAATGAAAATGCGTAAGTGTCCTGTTTGTAATATTTACACACTTGAAGACAAATGCCCTAAATGTGGTGGAGGTCTTAAAGTTATTTATCCTCCTAAATTTTCTATTGAGGATAAATATGGTAAATATCGCAGACAATTAAAAAAAGAAATGCTATATAATGATATTTAGTATTTTAAAGTGATGCTTAATTTTAAATATTAGCTAATTAGAATAGTTTTAGTAATCACATACTTAATTTGTTTACTAATAGTCTTAGTAATCAGATACTTACATTGTTTACTATTTATTTTTTAAGTTAGCTAATGATTTTTATTTTACTTTTTTACTATTTTTTATTATTTAGCTATTTTTTATTTAATATTATTTTACGCCTTAAAGGGTGATTTTATGAGAACAACTCAATTTAAGGTATTAGAAGAAGTTAATTTAAATAATCCTATATTTATTGAAGCACTTCCAGGAATTGGTCATGTAGGTAAATTAGCTATTGACCATGTTATTGATGAATTAAAAGCTACTAAATTTGTTGAAATTTATTCTCCATATTTCCCACCTCAAGTTCTTGTTGGAGAAGGGGGTGTAATTGAAGATATGGTTAATGAAATGTACTATTTAAAATCTGATGATGAAGAGGGTCATGATTTTATTTTCCTTGTAGGTAATTGTCAAGGATTATCTCCTGAAGGTCAATATGAACTCTGTGGCTCTGTATTAGATTTTGTTGAAAGTTTAGGAGCTCGTGAAATATACACTTTAGGTGGTCTTGCTACTGGTCAACCTGTTGATGGTGACCGTGTTTTAGGTGCAGCTACTGATGAAGCTCGTATTGAACTTCTTAAAGAAGCAGATATTGGAATTAGATCTGCTGATGGTGGAATTGTAGGTGCTTCTGGTTTATTCTTAGGATTAGGTAGATTAAGAGGAATGTCTGGTTCTTGTCTTATGGGCAAAACTCCAGGTTACTTTATTGATGCTGAAGCAGCAGAAGCTGTTTTAGAAAAATTATCCATCCTTGTTAATATCGAAGTTAACACAGATAAATTAGAAGAACGTGCTCAAGAAACCCGTGAAATGATTTCAAAAGCACAACAAATGGAACAAGAAATGATGAATAGAGCTATGGGTCAACAACCACAATCTCAAGATGACCTTAGATATATTGGATAATTAAATTATCCATTTCTTTCATTATTTTTAGTTTTATTTACTTTATTTATATTTTAAAAATATTCTTTATAATTTTAAAAATATTCCATAATTATTTTTTAATTTTTAATCTTAAAATACTCTTAAATGGCTTTAAATTAGCTTTAAATTTCTATTTAAGGTTATTTTAAGATTAATAGTTAATTTTAATTATTTAATTATTTGAATTATACTTTAATTATATTATTGATTTTATATTTATGAGATGATATTATGCTTCAAATTGCAGTTACAGGAAAACCAAATGTTGGAAAATCATCATTTTTTAACTCAGCTACTGCTTCAAAAGTAGAAATGGCAAATTATCCATTTACAACTATTGATGCAAATAAAGCTATTGCACATGTAATTACTAAATGTCCTTGTAAAGAATTAGAAGTTACTTGTAATCCAAGAAATTCCCAATGTATTGATGGAAAAAGATTAATTCCTATTGAATTAATTGATGTAGCAGGTCTTGTACCTGGTGCACATGAAGGAAAAGGATTAGGTAATAAGTTTTTAGATGATTTAATGCAAGCAAAAGTCTTTATTCATGTTATTGATGCTTCTGGTTCTACTGATGAAGAAGGAAACCCTATTGAATTAGGTGCTCATGACCCATTAGATGATATTGAATTCTTAGAACATGAAATTGTCATGTGGATGTATGGAATTGTTAATAAAAATTGGGTTAGACTTATCCGTAAGGTAGAAGCTGAACATTTAGATATTTCAAGAGTTATATTTGACCAATTATCTGGTACTGGAATAGCTATTGAAGATATTATAGAAGCTTTAAGAAGAGTTGAACCAGATTATACTAAATGGGAAGAACAAGACTTAATTGACCTTGTTAGACATATTTTAAACATAGCTAAACCAAGTTTAGTAATTGCAAATAAAGCTGATTTACCTGGTGCAAAAGAAAATATCGAAAGAATCAAAGAGAAATATCCTAATGTAATTGCAACTTCTGCAGAATCTGAACTTGCACTTGTAAATGCTGCAAGAGCCGGACTTATTTCTTATGTTTCTGGAGATTCTAAATTCGAACTTTTAGAAGCTGATAAATTAAATCCAAATCAAATTAAAGCATTAGAATACATCCAAACCAATATCCTTGATGTTTATGGTAGTACAGGTATTCAAACAGCTTTAAATCAAGCAATATTTGAATTATTAGATATGATTGCAGTTTACCCTGTAGAAGATGAAAATAAATATATGGATCAAAAAGGTAATGTCCTTCCAGATGCAATTTTAGTCCCAAGTGGTTCTAATCCAAAACAACTTGCATATATCATTCACACAGATATTGGTGATAAATTCATGCATGCAGTTGATGCAAGGAAAAAAATGAGAATTGCAAGTGATTATGAGCTCTGTGATGGAGATATTATCAGTATTGTTACTCATAAATAAATTTTATTATAAAGAATTTTTATTCTTATATTTTTATTATTAGTTACTTTTATTTATAAAAAATTAGGAGAAATTAAAAATGATGCATCCACGTCCAAGTCCAATTGCTGCTTCATTATATACTTTAAGAGATTTAAATGCAGATGTAATTATTATGCACGGTCCACATGGTTGTTGTTTTAGAACAGGAAGACTTCTTGAAAGTGATGGAGTCAGAGTTGTAACCACAGCTATGTCTGAAAATGATTTTATTTTAGGAGCAAGTGAAAAACTCGAAGAAACCCTTAAAGAAGCATATGAAACTTTTAATCCTAAATTAATCGGTATTGTTGGTACCTGTGCAAGTATGATTATTGGTGAAGATTTAAAAGAACCAATTGAAAATCTTGGTCTTGATGCTGTTGTACTTCCTGTTGAATCCCATGGAGGATTTGGTGAAGGAGACAATACAGAAGGTGCAATCATTGTTTTAGAATCTGCTGTAGAATACGACCTTATTCCTCAAGAAGAAGCAGATAGACAAATTGAAATGCTTAAATTAGCAACTGAAGTTGAAAAAACCCGTGGAATGGCACAAGGTAAGTATATCAAACCAAACTTTGGAGACAGTAAAGAAAAAGTAGCTAAAATCATCATAAAAGCAATTAAAGATAATAAAAAAGTCGCATTTGTCTTAAACTCTAAAAAAGAAACCTCATATCTCTTTGCAGACATCCTAAACTGTGACTTTTCTAAAATAAACCCAAATAACTCTCCAATTTATATAGCTAACTTAGATGAAAATATAGGTCTCCCAAGAATAAGACAACATGCTATAAATATTACAAAAGAGTTAAAAGAATCTGGAATTGAAATAAATCATATCACAGGAGGACTTGATGAATACCCTGTCACTCCAAGAAAAGCAGAAGAAGCATTAAAAGCAGAAAACCCAGATTTAATCATTGTTGCAGGAGTCCCACATGCATTAAAAATTGAAGACTTTGACTCAGAATCAATAGCTATTACAGATGGTCCAAGACTTGTTCAACCATTAAGAGAATTAGGTTACACCCATGTTGTAGCAGAATTAGACGCACACTCTAAAACCTTAGGTGTAGACTCAATTGTTGATTCAGACTTTGGAATGATGATTAGATCAGCTATTGAATGGGAACTTGAAGAATAATTATTAATAAATTGAGAAGATATCATGATTACAATTATTGATTATAAAAGCGGAAACCTCAGAAGTATTTCTAATGGTTTTAAAAAAATCGGAGCAGATGTAAAAATAACTGATAATCCAGAAGATATTGCAAATGCAAAATACTTAGTCTTACCTGGTGTAGGTGCTTTTGGAACAGCTATGGAAAACCTAAACCCATTTAAAAACATAATTTACGAACACATCAACGATAACAAACCCTTCCTTGGAATCTGCTTAGGTCAACAAGTACTCCTATCCTCATCAGATGAAACCCCAAATGTTAAAGGACTCGACCTTTTCAAAGGCCATGTTGAAAAAATCCCAGAAGGCAGAAAAATCCCCCACATGGGTTGGAATCAAATCAAAGTCCTTAAAAACTGCCCAATCTTAGAAGGTGTAGATGGAAAATACTTCTATTTTGTCCACTCCTACCATGCCGTAGTAGAAGACGAATCATACATAGCTGCAAAATCAGATTACGGATTAGACATAACAGCAGCCCTATCCTCAAATAACCTATTTTCAACCCAATTCCACCCAGAAAAAAGTGGAACCCCAGGTCTTAAAATCCTAAAAAACTTTGTAAATCTTAAAATTTAATTTTTATACTATTATTTAATCTTATATTAAATTAAATAATTCATCATCTAATAATTCCCTATATAATTATGTTTTATAAAATGATAATCTAATTGATTAATTTTTCTTTATTAATTCTCTATATGCTTATTTTTTAAGCAATACTTATTATTTTAACTCATATTTCTTTATTTGACTTAGTAATGTCTAGGAATATTTTATTTTACTTTTAACAAATAACCAATAGGTATATATTATATACTTAATATATACTTTAATGATAAATAATCTATTAATTATTTATTATGTAAATTATATTTAGTTGTTCGGAGAAATTATTAAATCTTAAAATTTAATTAATTTCCAGAAATGATTAAATTAATTTGCCGTTTCATTTATGGTAATTTTAAACTGGAAATTTTATTTCTTAGTTTAAGAAAAATCATTTTGATTGATTGTCAATGGAGATTTTTTATGAATTATAAAAATAATTTCTTGATTGTCCTTGCAATCTTACTCGGAGCGTTAATGCTTATCAGCGCAGCCTCAGCTGCAGATGCTGATATAGCTGTATCAGACGCACCAAGTATAGATCAAGTCACAATTAATCAAAACGAAGTTACCTATAATGATTCAAGTACAAAGTCATTAAATGCAGTCCCTACTGGCGATATAAGTGTAAATGCTGGAACTTATAATACTGATATTAGTGCTTCCACTTCTTATGTTAAAAATAGTGATGGTACTTATAATGCTACTATAGATATTAGTTTAAGTTTTTATATGAAATCTATAGTTTCTTACCTTTATCCTACTAAAACTGTCACTGTCACTGTTAATGGTGAATCTCATGATTGTACTATTAATAAAGGTAAGAATTTGCAACCATCTACAGCTACTTGCACAATATCTGGTTTAGTGCCTGGTGATTATCCTGTAACTATTGCATATTCTGGAGATAGTAATTTTGCGGCTAAAACTGTGAATTATACTCTTCCACAAGTAACTCTTAGTATTACTGGTGTAGATTCTACTATTTATGATGATGAAGTCACTGTAATTGTTAGAGCAAGTAGTGATTCTACTGTTAGAGGAATTATTTCATTTAGTATTAATGGTGGAGTTACTTGGTTTAATGATACTCTTAGTAGTGGATATGCTAGTCATAAATTCACTGATCTTTCTAAAGGGGATTATACTGTTTTAGTTAAATATGATGGTGCAAATAACTTCCCTGCAGAAGCTAATAAGACTTTTAAAGTTGATAGGTATTCTGCACCAGATCTTACTATTACTGTAGATTCTGTTATATGGGATGATAAAGTTACTCCAGTAGTTAAAGCAACTATTGATGGTAGCGATCATGCTAAAGGAATTATTTCATTTAGTATTGATGGTGTTAATTGGTTTAATGATACTCTTAGTTATGGTGCATTAAGTGGTGCAACTGCTTCTCATAAATTTACTGGTCTTGCTAAAGGAGATTATACTCTTTTAGTTAAATATATTGGTGGTAATTGTGAGCCTGCAGAAGCTAATACGACCTTTAAAGTTGATAGAAAAGACCCTCAAGTAACTGTTACTGGTCTTAATGACACCTATTATCTTGATGAAAATTTATCTGTTAGTGCAATTATTAATGCACTTATTGGTGAAAAAGAGGATGATACTCCTAGAACTAATGTTTCATTCCGTATAGATAATGGTGAGTGGTTTAGTTATAAGGTAGAATATAAGACTCAATGGAAACTTGGTGGAGATGTAATAACTAATGCTTATGCTAACTTTTCAACTGCAATTGCTGGTTTAACTGTCGGGGATCATAATCTTACTGTTAGATATGATGGTACTAATGTATTTGATACTTATGAAAGTACTTTTGCTTTCACTGTTGAATTGAGAGATCCTAATATGGTTGTTAGTGAAATTCCAGGTTCTATTGTATTAGGTGAGAATTTAACTGTTAATGTTACTTTAGATTCTAAAGCTACTGGAACTGTTACTTTCATTTTCGATGGTGTTGAGTATAACAGAACTGTAAGTCAAGGAAAAGCTAATTATACTTTTGATAGTAGTCTTTTGACTAAAGGTAACCACAATATTACTGTGGTTTATAGTGGTGATAGTGTTTATGATAATGCTACTACTGTTATGAAAACCTTTAAAGTAGTTGGTAAATCTTCTGAAACTAATATTACTCTTGATAAAGAAGAGGTTGTTTATGATGACTCTGTTATTGTAACTGCTACTGTTACTGATGGAGCTACTGGAACTGTTACTCTTCTTGTTAATGGCGCTGATTGGGAAACTAAAAATCTTACTGGTAATACTTGTGTATTTAATTTAAGTTTAGATGCAGGTAAATATAACATTACTGCTCGTTATAATGGTGATGATACATTTGCTGATTCTGAATCTTCTATTAAATTATTAACTGTTAACAAAACTGAGATTAATAACATAACTATTGATGTTACTCCTCTTGAAACTACTACTGATGGTACTATTACTGTAACTGCTACTGTCATATTTGATGGTGAAGAATATGTTAATGGTGCTGCTGATGGTAATGTTTCTGTTTTAGTTAATGGTAGAGTTATAGATACTAAAGATCTTGATGATTCTAATTCAGTTGTATTTAATGTCACTGATTTAAGCAGAGGATTAAATAATATTACTGTTCGTTTCAATGGTAATACTAATTATAACTCTAAAGAAAGTGAAAAAGTAAGTGTCAATGCTTTAAGACAACCTACTATTACTATCGAAGTAGATCCTTCACTTCTTATTGAAGATTTATTTACAATAACTGCTAAAGCAGAAGGAAGGTTATTTGATCATCCTACTGGAAAAGTTTCATTTAGTATTGATGGTGGAGTCACTTGGTATAATGAGACATTTGATTTTAAAGTATTATCTGGTTCAAGTGAAGCTTCTCATATATTCACTAATGTTACTAAAGGTAATCACACTGTTTTAGTTAAATACTTTGGTGATAGTGATTACGACCCTGTAGAAGCTAATACCACTTTTGAAAATGCAAAGTATGATACTTATATGACTGTTATTATTGCAGATATTGATAGTAAACCTCTTGATAAGGATGTTCTTGTTGGAAGTAATGCATATGCATTAGTTAATATTCTTCATCTTCGCGGTATAACTCCTGCTTCTGGAAATATTTCATATAGTTTTGATAATGAAACTTGGAATACTGCTCCTTTACTTTTAAATGGTGTTTTAATACCTCTTAAAGACTTAAAAGTAGGTAATTATACTTTATATGTTGAATATCCTGGTGATGCTAGATATAATGGATGTAATAATTCTGTAGAATTCAATATCATTAAACGTGATGCTGTTTGGGTTACTACTGTAAGTCCTTTGAATTTAGATAGTATTCTTGATATACCTTTATCTGATATTCTTAATGGAAGTTTAGGAAAGGATATTGTCGAGATTATTATAAAAAATGTTCTTAATAGGACTTTAGAATATGGTGATATCCCTGTAGTTACTGTAATTGATACAGATCCTGCATTATTACTCGGTGCACCTGCTCCTACTGGAACTATTAGTTTCAGTTTAGATGGTAATAGATGGTACACTGAGAAAGTTCTTGATCTTGTAAATGTTCCTACTGCAAGTCATATATTTGCATTATTAGGTCTTGATCAATTAGTATTGGATGCTGGTAATTACACTGTATATATTAATTATTCAGGTGATGAAAACTACAATGCATATAATACTACTAAAGACTTTACTATTAATAGGGCTAATCCAGATATAAGTATTTCAATGACTCCTGAAAGCATTATTCCTACTGAAGGTGCTCTCTTTACTGCAACACTCGATGGTAGTAAACTTACTCAGATTAAAAATCCTAAAGGTAATGTTTCATTTAGTATTGATGGTGGTGAATGGATTGATGAGAATCTTATTTCTTTATTAATTAATTCATACTCTGCTCATACATTTACTAATATTTCTGAAGGTAATCATACTGTAACTATCAGATACAACGGTGATAATAATTATAATGTAGTATATGCTAATAAAACCTTTGAGGTTAACAGAGCTATTCCTACTTTAGAAATCGATGTTGATGATGTTACTATTGGTCCTAATGTTGATGTTAGAGCTACTTTAGATGATTCTAAACTCTTATATGAGCCTACTGGTAATGTTTCATTTAAAGTAGATGATGGTGATTGGGTCACTGTTCCTCTTACTAAGATTATTCTTGATCCTCATGCAGATTATACCTTTACTGGTTTATCTGTTGGTAATCATACTGTCTTTGTAAGATATAATGGTGATGTACACTTTGCTCCTATTGAAGCAAATAAAACCTTTGAGGTTACTAAAATCACTCCTACTTTAAACATTGATGTAGATAATATTACTTATGGTGAAGATGCTACAGTTATTGTATCTTTAGATGATTCTTATCTCTTGTATGAGCCTACTGGTAATGTTTCCTTTAAATTAGGCGAAAATGGTGAATGGATTACTGTACCACTTACTAAGATTATTGTTCTTAATCCATTTGCTTCTCACACATATGAAGATTTAGCTGCTGGTGATTACACTGTTTATGTGAAATATAATGGTGATGATTACTTCTTCCCTGTTGAAGATAGTGCTAAATTTACTGTAGAACGTGCAAATCCTAAGTTAAGTATTGAAACAGAAAATATTGTATATGGTAATAATGCAACTATTGTTGCTACCCTTCCTAATAACGCTGAAGGTACTGTTACTTTTATTCTCAGTAATGGTGATAATGTAACTGTTCCTGTTATTAATGGTAGTGCTATTGCAGTATTTGAAGGTTTAGGTGCTAAAAGATACAATGTAAAAGCTATTTACTCTGGAGATAATAATTATACTAATGCATCTGTATCTGATGACTTTGAAGTATATAAAGCTATTCCTGATGTAAGTGCTAATGTGAGCGATATCCATTATCGTGAAAATGCTACTGTAGTTGTTACTGTTCCTAGTGATGCTACTGGTATTGTTTATGCAACTGTTGATGGTAAAAATTGGTACAATGCTACTATTAATAATGGTAAAGCTAATATTATAATCCCAGGTTTAACTGGTGGTAATTACACCGCATTTGTTTTCTACTCTGGTGATGATAATTACACTTGGGCATTCACTTCTGATGAATTCAAAGTAATAAGAATTAACCCAGACATTAATGTTTCTGTTAATGATATTACTTATGGTGAAGATGCTACTGTTGTTGTTACTATGGCTAATGATGCTACTGGTAATTTAACCATAGCTCTTAGTAATGGTATGAACAAAACCGTTGAAATTATTAATGGTACTGCTAATGCTACATTCAGTGGTTTAGGTGCTGATTACTACTTCGTAGATGTATATTATCCTGGTGATAATAACTATTGGGGTATGACTGTTGGTACTGGATTTAATGTCAGTCAAGCTGACCCTAATATCAGTGTTGCTGTTGATAATATCACTTATGGTAATAATGTTACTGTAGTTGTTACTGTTCCTAGTGATGCTACTGGTACTGTTACTGTTGTTCTTGATAATGGTATGAATCAAACTGTTGATGTTGTTAATGGTACTGCTACTGCTGTATTCGAAGATTTAGGTGCTGGCGATTATATCGTTTCTGTAACCTATTCTGGTGATCAAAATTACACTGGTGATGATACTACTACTGTATTTACTGTAGAACAAGCTACTCCTGATGTAACTATTTCAGTTGATAATGTCACTTATGGTGATGATGCTACTGTTGTTGTTACTGTTACTGGAGTTGATGGTAATCCTGTTACTGGTAATGTAACTTTCTTCTTCGATACTGAAGAAATTACTGTTGAGCTTGATGAAAATGGTACTGCTTCTTACACTTTCAGTGGTTTAGGTGCTGGTACTTATGATGGTAATGTCAGATACAATGGTAATGATAATTACACTTATGTATTAGATCAATT
>JAKSUE010000049.1 GCA_024409165.1 archaeon | reverse complement strand
AAAATTAATAATTTTATTAAAAAATAAGAATAAAAAAGTATAAAAAAGAAAAATAAATAAAAAATTTATTTTTTAGTACGTTTTAATGAAACTGCTTGGGCCAGTACTAAAGATCCAAGCACCATAAAAGTCAACAGAGCCATACCATTAATGGTACGGTTAAAGAAGAATAAACCAATAGTAGCTTGTGCAATGAATGCAGAAAGAGATCCTATTAAAAGAACTTCTCTACCTAAATATCTTTTATTATTTCTTTCACGTTGAATTCTATATTTTTTAAGAATTAAAAGACCAATGATAATAATTCCTAAAATAAGAAGAACCATTAAAACTAAAGCAATATATCCAAAGTCGTAACAATAACCAAATATACCTGGAACCATATAATCGATTACATCCTTTTTACTTACTAAAACACCGAAGAACAAAGGATATGGTAAACCAAACATCAAAATAAAGGACATAGGTAAACTTATGTAACCATCAGCAAAACCACCGACATCTTGTCCCCAATAGGAAGATTTAGCATCATGACCAATTAAATGAGTATTTTGAGTTACTAATCTTAAACTGGACAAGGAGTTTTGTTCAATCCTAGATAACCTAAGTAATGGAGAGAAAACTTCCATACCTGTAACAAAGGATAAGAATTCTAATAAACCAAATGCTACAGCACCAAGACCTAAAAATATCACTAACCTTCTTGCAGTAAGAAAAGTCTTTTGTCTAAATGATTTAGAAATAATTAAATATCCAATGAATAAACCGATAATCCATAATAATAAAAAGGATTTATGCATTAATCCACCGAATAAGGTAATTGCTGCAAGGAATAAATATACGACTTTTTTCAATTTTACTACATTAACACCCGATTCTTCCATAACTTTCAGCGATGCTAATGCAGTGATAATAGCTAAAAGTGCAATTGGTCCAAAAGGATGTGTAAATTCATTCTGTCCAAAGGAAAATATAAGCAAACCAAAATCTCCAAAGAAGATAAGTGCAAATCCTCCAGATAAAAACAAGGATATGAATGTTACAACACTTAAAGATAATGGTAATAAATTAAGTGCAAATATTGCAATGGCAAGAATAATTAAACCTACTTCCAATATAAGTTGAAAATGATTTTGAGCTATTAACATCATTTTTAAAACACAAACCTTAATTTAATTAATTTAATTTAATTTAAAATTTATTAGTAATTTAATAATTAAAAACTTAATTAATGATTAATTTAATAAACTTATAACATTATACTTTATATTTAATTAAGTATTTATATTTTAGTAAAAAAAGAGTAAAAATATTAATAAAATTAATTTTTAGAAATTTTTGTACCTGGAACATCCATTCCTTGTAAAGCTTTAAAAATAACTCCAGGTTCATTAGCATTGATGATTTCGGATTCAATACCTAAATCTGCAAGTTCTAAAAGTTCTTTTACTTTACCAACCATACCACCAGTTACATCAACATTAGTAGTAGATTCTAAAGATTTAATATCATCAATTGAGGATACTACATCAATATGAACTGCATCATCCTGAGTTTTAGGGTTTTTAGTATAAACTCCATCTACATCAGTTCCAAGAACTACTCTGTCTGAGTCTATGGATTTTGCAATATATTGAATTATCTGATCTCCTGAGATAACAGCCATTTTAATTTCATTATCTAAAACAACATCACCATAGAGAACTGGAATAAAACCTTCATTTAGATAAGATTTGATTAAATCTAAATTAAAATCATGAACTCTTTTATTAGATGTGGTTATGAAAGAAGAGGGAGGTAAAGCAATAGCTGGGATTTCATTTTTAACAAAAACTTCACAGATTATTGAGTTTAACCTTTTAACTTCATTTTGAATTTCACAGAAACCAATTCTTTTAGTGAGATATTCTTCATCTTTAAATGGTTGACCAATTTTATGCTTTTTAGCAGGAGGATGGCCAAAAGAACCTGCACCATGAACTATTATAAGTCCATCTGATAAATTAGAGTTAGAATTAGTATTAGAATCATTATTGGAATCATTAGGATTACTACCCTCATTATTAGAATATAATGAATCTTTAATTTCTTTAGCTATTCTATTTAAATTATCAAAATCAACTTCAGCTTTAGCAGAATCTTTTTTAGTTAATATACTTCCACCAATTTTTAAAATAATCATGAAATCACCTTAAATAAGACCAGTATCTTCACCTAAAAGGACACCTTCTTTAGAGAATTTAACTTTAATTGTATTATCATAACGATTTATTGCATTAGCTACTCTATCTGGATTATATGGGCAAAGTGCAATCATACTTCCTCCACCACCAGAACCTGTGATTTTAGATGCAGTAGCTCCATTTTTACGTGCAATATAAATCATACGGGACAATTCTTGAGTATTAACACCTAAAGAATCTAATAAACCTTGATTAAAATTCATTAAATCAGCTAATTTATCAACATCATTTTTTAAAATAGCAATTCTACCTTCATTAGCTATTCTACCCATAGTTTCTATCATAGGATCTATAATTTCAGGATAAGTTTCTTTTAAATGACGTACATTCCTAACCATTTTACCAGTATTACTGTATTTTGCAGTATAACCAATAACAAAAGGAACATCAAGATTATTTTCAAATCTAACAATCTTTTTCTCACGAGAAAGATAAACTAACCCCCCATAAGTACTAACCAAAGTATCTAAAGGACTAGCTATTCCTTGAACATCAAGTTCAACACCATGTGCAGATTTTGCAAGAAGTTCTTTATCAAAAGGAACATTATGATAATCAAATAAAGCAGCAATAGTTGCTACAGTAACAGCTGCTGAAGA
This sequence comes from archaeon, assembly GCA_024409165.1. GTDB lineage: Archaea > Methanobacteriota > Methanobacteria > Methanobacteriales > Methanobacteriaceae > Methanobrevibacter. The sequence goes on along the minus strand of JAKSUE010000049.1, from coordinate 5,528 downwards.
ACCTAAACCAGAACCAATAGGTACTTTTAATCCAAGTTCAATATCAATTGGACTATGATCATGAAACTTAGATAAAGCATTTAAAATATATCTGATAATACCAGGTTTACCTTTTATTAATTTATAAGTCCCTTCACGAGTATTTAAAATAGCTTCAAAAGCCAAATCATAAGATTTTAAAGTAATATAATCATTTGGAGTTGATGAAACCTTCACCATAGCCCGTTTATTTACAGCACCTGCAACAGCAGGCTCATCATATACAACAGAATGTTCTCCAAACAATATAGTCTTTCCAGGGGCAGTAGCAATCGATTCCATAATTATCTCCTCATTTAATTAAATCATACTAATAGAAATAATGTAAATATCTATCAAATCTGATATTTACTAACTTATACATCATATAAATATATAAAACATCATATAAACAATTTATGTTAAAATTAAAAATATGAGAAGAGTAAAAATGATAAAAAAAGATAAAAAAAGATAAAAGAAGAGTAAAAATGATAAAAAAAGATAAAAAAAGTAATAAAAATATAAAAAAGTGAAAAATATTATTTCCAAATACCTGATGCATAACCTACAACAGATCTATAATCTAAAGTACTATCTCCACTTGTAGCATGTTTTAAAAGTTCAAAGTTTTGATTAAAATTTTTAGAATATTCCATAGCTACCATTGTAGGACCATATCCACATATAGTGATTTGATTATTTTTAACAGTTTGATAAAATGAATCAATATTTCCACTTTTAACTTCATTTAAAAGTAGGTTGTCCTGTTTAAGTGTGATTTCCTGTGACTTGAAATGAGATAAATCAGTACTAGCAATTAAAGTGATATTTCTGTTTAATTCTTGGCTAGCTTCATAGATTGAATTTGCTAAATCTATAGATGCTTCGATACTTTGGTCCATCATACATATTGGGACTATTTTAAAGTCACTTTCAAAGTATTTTAGTACTGGAAGTTGAACTTCAATGGAGTGTTCTCTTTGATGAGCAAGATAATCAGCACTTGCATAATTAGATTTAGATATAATGAGATTAGCTAATTCACTATCAATGTCACATTTACCATTTGGTACAATCCAACTACCTTCATTAAATACACTAACATTAGCACCAAAACCAGTGTGATTAGGGCAAATAATAACAAAAGTTTCAGGAAATCCATCTTCAACTAATTTGCAGTAAGCATGACTTGCTACAGGAAGTGAATAAACATATCCTGCATGAGGAACCATAATAGAATTGACTTTTTTATTAGGATTTACAAGTGAAAGTTCTGGAATATAACCTACACCTAATCCTTTTTTAAAAGATTCTTCAATACTTTGTCTTAAATATTTAAGATTACTTTCATAAAACATTCCAGCAACTGTAGCTTCTCTAATCATAATTACACCTCTAATTATCAATAATCTCCTAATAAGAAATCAATTATATTTTTATGAATATACAATAATAAGCAATTAAAAGAGCCTAATTTAAAAATATATTTTAATTATATACTAATTATAATATATAAATTTTTTACCTGTAGGAAAAAAATTACTAAAAAATAAAAATTTTTTACCTGTAAGAAAAAGATTACTAACATTGGATATAACTAATAAATTTACAGAAAAATAGTAAGAATATAATGAAAATTAAATAAAAATAAAAGAAATGAATAAAAAAAGAAAAGAAAAATTTAGTTAAATAAGTAACTAAATTTAGAATTTAAGTTCAAAGTCAGAAGGCTCGATGTCGAGGTCTTCGTCTTCTCCGATGACTCCTCTTTCTCTTAAGATTTGTCTTGCAAGTAACCAGTAGATTAATGCAATAGCTTTTCTACCTTTGTTGTTAGAAGGTACACAGATATCTACGTTTGCAAGTAAGTTTTCAGAATCGCATAATCCTACTACAGGAATACCGTTTTGTTTGGATTCTAAAATAGCTTGGGAGTCAGATCTTGGGTCGGTTACAACAATAACTTTAGGTTCGATGAATTTAGCATATCTTGGGTTGGTTAAGGTACCAGGGATGAATCTACCTGGGATAGTTTTACAACCAGTGATTTCACCGAATTTTTTAACAGGAGCTTGACCGTATTGACGGGTAGCTACTACTAAAATATCATCAGGGTCGTATTGTGCTAAGAATTTAGCAACAGCTCTGATTCTTTCATCAGTTTTGCGTACGTCTAAAACGTATAAACCATCAGATCTTACACGGAAAATGTATTTTTCCATATCGTGAGTTTTTTGTTGGGTACCAATGTGTAACCCAGCAGCTAAGTAATTATCTAAAGGGATTAATAAATCAGACATTTTTACACCTTTTAATATAAATTATAACAAGATAAATTAATACAATTAAAGTATTTATTCTACTTTAATAGCACCGTTAGGGCAAACATCTACACATACTTCACATAAAGTACATTCGTCTTCATGATCAGTTACAATTGCGTCATCTTTTAAAGCAAAGATTTCTACAGGACACATATCTACACATTCACCACATTTATCACATTTTTCTACATCAATAGTAATATTAGACATTTTTTCACCATTTGTTTTTTTAGTTTTTTTAGTTTTATTTTTTATTTTTAGTTTTTTAAATTTTTAATTTAAATTAAATAGATTATTAATTGAATTAGAATAAATCAGCCATTTTAGGATTATTTAATTCTTCTTCAATTCTTATAAGTTCGTTTAATTTAGCTGTTCTTTCTCCACCTACAGTACCTGTTTTAATCATTGGTGTTCCGAAAGCTACTGCTAATTGAGCAATAGTATTATCAGAAGTTTCACCAGATCTATGAGATATAATAGGCATTATTTTATTTTCTTTAGCTAATTTAACAGTTGCATAAGTATCAGATAAGAAACCAATTTGATTAGGTTTAATAAGGATTGAATTTGCTAATTCTTTATTAATACCATCAACTAAAAGTTCAAGATTAGATACAAATAAATCATCACCACATATTTGACATTTATTTCCAAATTTAGCAGTTAATTCGCTAAATCCTGCATAATCTCTTTTATCAAATGGATCTTCAACATAAAATAAATTATAAGTTTCAATTAAATCTTTAATATATTCAAATTGTTCTCCTGCATCTCTTTCGGTATCTGAATAAACATATTTTTGTTTATTTTTATCCCAAAGATCAGAAGCTGCAATATCTACACCAGATTTAATTAAGAAACCTAATTCATCACTAATTTCTTCACAAGCTTTAACTTGAAGTTCTAAAGCTTTCTCATTAGATATGTTTGGAATCCATCCACCTTTATCTGCTTTACCATATGTAAAGTCAAGGTCATTTTTAGCAATTAGTTCTTTTAATTTATTGTGAATAGCTACATTTGCAAAAACTGCTTCTTTAATGTCATTAGCACCTATAGGAACTACTAAAAATTCCTTAATATCAGGTACATTATTAAGATTAACACCACCATTCATTATATTAACTAAAGGATAAGGTATTTTATTTACAAAATTACCTCCTAAAAATGAATAAAGTGGTATATTATAAGATACAGCTGCAGCTTTAGCAACAGCCATAGAAACAGCAATAGCAGTATTACCTCCAATAGATGATAAATTATCAGTTCCATCAATTTCTTTAAGAACTAAATCAATATCTTCAATATCTTCAGCAGACATTCCAATAAGTTCAGAGGCAATTAAGTATTCTACTTCACTAATTACTTGGTCTACACCACCTTGTGGGAAAGATTGGACTTCTCTTAAGCTAGTTTTTACTCCTGTTGGAGCTGTAGCTCTACCGAAACCATTCCAAGTAATAACATCTACTTCAACAGTAGGATTTCCTCTACTATCAAAAACTTTTCTTACTCGAACATCTTCAATAACACTATCCACTATAACACCTCATAAGAGTTATGTAAATTATTCAATTATAATATCGTAATCAACTCCTAAAGAGGATTAAAGCAACCTATGATTAAATAATAGAGTTTGTTAATTAAATATTTAGATAACATATAATAGTTATCATAATATACTATAATAGTCGCTATAATAGTTACTATAATAGTTACTATAAGCTATTATAATAGCAATATTATCAAGTAAATATTTACTTATTAACCAATACTTCTTATTTAAAAAGTTCTTTTTATTTTCTACCATAACACCTATAATGGATTATTAATAATCATAAAAAAACTAGAGGTTGATTTATAGATTGATATGATATTATAATAATTTAATGAATATGATTGAGATAAATTAATTGTTAAATTAATTATCTATAATAATATTTAGTATTTTATTAAATATTTATTAATAATAATTTATTTTAAGTTATTTTAACTTATTTAATTTATTTTAACTTGTTATTCTTAAGAATAATAGTTTTTAAAATTTAATATGTATATGAAAAAGTAAAAGCATATTTTATCTTTAGATAATTAACACCATTAAATAAAATTAATAAATAATAAAAAATTAAATTTATTTATTTTTTTGGTTTAACATCTAAAGGTAAAACACCTTCTTCAAGTTCTAAAGCAGCTATATCAATAGGATCAAGAGAATCTCCGATTTTTACTAAAGGTTTTGCACCCATAGAAAGTTGAATAGCTCTTGCACCGAGAATTCTAGCTTTTTCAAATCTTGTTAATTTTTTTTCATTTGCAGCCATTATAAAACTCCTAATTATTATAGCTAATAATACATTAGCAGTACAAGCTAATTAAGTAATTATTAAAGAATATAAAATAATCTTTAATAACAATTAAAATAGCAAAAACTTCTCAGTTAAACAAAGAATAATATTATTCAATAAGAATAATAATTATTCCCAAGTTTCAACATGAGTAATAAGCATTCTTCTACAACAATATCTTGTAATACCCATATCATCTAAAATAGCTTTTGAATCTTCTCCATCAGCTAGTCTATTTTGATATTCATCAAAATATGCAGAAACGGGTTTTCCACAACTTATACATCGTATAGGTATCATATTAAATCATCATTTTCCTTTTTTGATAATGTAAAAATACAATTTAAATAATTAAATGCAAATTACATTATAAATATAAATTTCATTAAAAATCTTAAAAAATATTAAGTAACTACTTATAGAAAAAATCTAAAAGCCGTTAAATAATATATTCTAAGTTAATAAGTAAATTAGAACAGTTTTTAACTAATTCCAATGAATTAGCAACAAACTGCATAAATAAACTTATCTGTAACTTTTTTGTTTACGAGCTCTTGCTCCAGGACCACCGTATTTTTTAGGTTCAGAACGTCTTGGGTCACCAACTAACATGGTTCTGTCATATTGAGTATAAACTTCTTTAAGATCCATGTCTTGAGTCCATTGTACTAAACCTTTAGCAATTACCATACGTGCAGCTTCAGCTTGGCCCATAACTCCTCCACCATTTACTCTAATAGTGATGTCTACATTATTTGCAACATCTCCTGCTAAAATTAATGGTTCGGTTAATTTTAAACGTGCAAGTTCTGGAGAATAAAGTTCTAAAGGA
>JAKSUE010000048.1 GCA_024409165.1 archaeon | reverse complement strand
TATTATTGATAAGTATTATTGATAATTATTATGGAGGAATAAAATTGAGTATTTTTGGAAATGAAGAAGAAGTTGAAGTTAAACCAACTGTCAGAATTGTTAAAAATAGTTTAGGTATTGATTTAGGTACTTTAAACACTGTAATTGCTAAACCATCAGGTGACAAATTTGATTTATACCAAATTCCCTCTGTTGTTTCTGTTAAAAAAGATGACCCTACTGCAGTATTAGCTGTTGGAGAAGAAGCTAAAAAAATGTTAGGTAGAACTCCTGAAGATATTGTAGCAGTTAGACCTTTGAAAAAAGGAGTTATTGAAAATATAGCTCAAGCTCAAGCATTATTAATTAAAGCTATGGAAGTAGGTATTAAAGAAGGAGAAGCTGTAGGAAGAATTGTAATCGGAATTCCTGGAGATGCTTCTGAAGTAGAAAAAAATGCGGCTGAAGAAATTGGAAGAAAAGCTGGTGCTGAATATGTTTTAGTAATTAGTGAAGGATTAGCAGCAGCTATTGGAGCAGGATTACCAATTGCAGAACCTAACGGAACTATGGTCCTTGATATTGGTGCTGGATCTACTGATTTAGTTGTAATTTCCCTTGGAGGAATTAACGACATTGAAACTGTAAGAGTTGGTGGAGATGATATTGACCAAAGAATCGTAGATTTAATTGCAGAAAAAGAAAATGTTGCAATTAGCATCCATGATGCAGAAGCTGCAAAAATTGAAATAGGTATGGTACATAGTAGTGCTGACTTTGAAAACTTAACTTACGAAGTTATGGGAAAATCCTTAGAAAATAACAGACCTAAAAGAGTCATTATTGATTCTAAATTAATAGCAGATGCTGTAGAACCAGTAATTCAAGAACTCATGGTCGGATTAAACCTCATTTTAGAAAGATTACCTCCAGAATTAATGGCTGGTGTTTATAATAACACAGTAGCAGTTGGTGGAACATCAAGACTTAAAGGACTTAAAGAAAGATTCTTCGATGAATCTGAAATTCCTCTTAAAATTTCCGATGACCCAATGACTGTTGTAGCTAAAGGAACTGCAATTATTGCTGCAGAACCATTAGCATTAGAACCAGAAGTACGTTTAAAAGCTATGAAATAAACATAGCATCATATAGAATTGTATTCATTGAATACAATTCATTTATTCCTTTATCCAGTCAAAAATTGTAATATTACACTACATCAAACTGGAATACTCTTTTTAATAAAAATACTCAAAAACTTAAAATATAATTAAAATATGAAATTTATAAAATAGTAACTATTTTTAATAAATAATATTTAATAAATAATAATTTTAATAAATAATACTCAAATTAATTAAGATGATAAAATGAACACTTTAGGATTAGATGAAGCTGGAAGAGGTCCTGTACTTGGGCCTATGGTGATGGGAGGAATTGTAATTCCTGAGAAGAAGGAAAAAATAGTGGAACGTATGGGTGTAAAAGACTCTAAAAAAGTAACTCCTAAAAGAAGAGCAGTGCTATCTAGAAAATTAACTAAAATGTTTGAATACGAACTTGTAGAAATAAGTGCAAGAGATATTGATTTAATGAGAGCTAAAGGTATCAATCTTAATCAAATTGAAAAATTAGCTATGAAAAAAATTATTAGAAAATTAGATTCTGATAAAATTATAATCGATGCTCTTGATGTTAAAGAAGGTAGACTTCAAGAAGAAATGCAAGAATATGCAGGCCCTAATAGAGAAGTATTAGCTGAACACAAAGCAGATGAAAATTATCTTGCAGTTGGAGCAGCATCTATAATCGCAAAACACAGAAGAGATCAAATCATAGACGAACTAAATAGAAACTACATAAAAACAACAAAAGATAGAAACGGAATAGGATCTGGATATCCAAGTGACCCTAAAACAAAAGCATTCTTAAAACAATACACTTATGATGAAATGCCTGAATTTGTTAGAAGAAGCTGGGGAACAGTTCAAAAAATAAAAGAGGAAGAAGAAAATAACAAATTATAATCCAAAAATACAACTACCACACCAACAATAACTCTTCAACAACTACCACACCAATTAACCATAAACAACGAACACATCATCACTAAATTTGTAAATACGCCAAAAATATCTTCAAAGAAAATACTAAAAAGATATATATTAAAAATAATAAAAATATATTATTATTTATTATAAATAATTATTATAATTATTAAGATTAAGAGGCTAATTATGGTTCTAGAAGTTTTTTATACTGGATTTAATATGATCATGGATATGCTTCAAAGTGGAGGAGTTATTACTTATATAATTCTTTTATTAGGTATCTATGGATTTATTACATCAATCCAAAAAATATTGTATCTAAGAAGAATAAATAAAATAGATACAACTGAAATTATGGGTACTGTAACTGTATCTATGGAAAGAGGAGGAGCTATCGAAGCTTTAAAAAACATAAGCCACTATAAGAATCCTATCTCTAAGATTATAGCTGAAGCATTAAAAATCGGATATAAGAATAAAACAGAAGTAGAAGAAAGTATGGAGCAAATTTTTATTGTTGAAATGGGTAAAATGACAAGTGGTATCCGTACATTAAAAACAATTATTGAACTTGCACCATTTTTAGGATTAATTGGTACTGTTTTAGGTATTTGGATGACCTTTAAAAGTTTAGGTGTTTCCCCTGATATGGCAACTATGGCAGAAGGTATTTATATTGCACTTATTACCACTATTACAGGTCTTGCAGTAGCTATTATTCTTATGCCAATTCATACTTATATTAAAGCACAAATTCAATCTGAAATTGATAAAATTGAATTAGCTACTAAAATGACTAATTGGAGTTACGGTGTTATTAAAATAAGAGTTTATGATAAGATCCCTTGTGTTATTAAAGCATTACAAGAAGCAGACGGAATTGTAAATGTAAAAGAAATCGCAGACCCTTATTCTAACATTCAAATTTCATTTAAGCCAAGTATGCTTGAAAAAAGTATTAGTAACATCATATTAGAAAAATGTGATGTAAAATCTGAAATTACAGAAAGTAAACTTAGACAATAAATTAATTGAATAAATTTTATACCAAAAAGAAGGGATAAAATGGCAATTGATATTAAAAGTCACAGAAAATCATTAGATGAAGATGAACCTGAAATTAAATTGGTTCCATTCATCGATATTTTATTTACATTACTCATCTTCTTAGTAGTAACAAGTAGTTTTGGTGCTGCAGCTATTGATGATAATGGCTCTGGTACAGGTAAACCGGATATGAGTGATGCAAGTGGTGATGCAGAATACTACTTATTACCTGTGGCTCACTTAGAAAAAGTAATTGTAAATGGACAAGACATGTCCTCAGAAATAAGAAATAGTGCTATTGGAGTACATGCAAAAGTATTAGATCATGGGGAAATACAAATTAAAACCTCGGAGCATACGATTATAATTACAACACCTCCAGGTATGAGTCCTCAAGAGGCAGTATGTGCACCAAGTGACATGTAAAAAATTTAATAATCAAAAGATAAGTATTAATTTTTAACTTATCTTCTTTATTTTTAATTTATCATATAAAATTCAAAGGATGAAAAAATGTATTTAGGTAGAATAATTTCAGCTGGAAAAACTGAAGATGGAAAACCTTATGTTGCATACAGAGTTTCAAGTAGATCTTTCCCAAATCGTCAAGTAAAAGTACTTGAAGAAGAAGCAAGTATCATACCAAAAGAAGGATTTGAAAAAGATATATTTAAAAACACTTACATTGCATACAACTGTTTAAAAATAGTTGATGATATTGCAATCATCTCAAATGGATCACACACAGACCCTATTGCAGATAAAATCGCTTTAGGAATGAATATCCGTGATGCACTTGCATATTCCTTAATCACAATGGATTATGAAAAAGATGATTATAATACTCCAAGAATTGCTGCTGTAGCTACTAAAGAAGAAGCATACATTGGAATTGTAACTGATAGTAAAATATTAGTTGAAAAAATAGCAGATGAAGAAGCATCCTTCATATCCACTTATGAAGTAAACACTCCAAAATCTGTCAAATTCCAAAGCGAAACCTCAGAAGCTGCATGTAAATTCATATTTGATGAAGGAGACTTCGCAGAATTCGAACACCCAGTTTGTTCCGTAGCAGCAATCTTCGATGGAAAATGGACTATATCTGGATTAAATCCAGAATAATCCCTTTATTTTTTTATATTTTTATATTTTTACTTTTTTTAAACTAATTTTTAATAATTCTCTTAACTTTTTTAATACTATTTTTAACTAAATTATATTAATTTATATTATTATTTATAAAAGATTAAAATAATATAATAAGTTTTTTATATTTACAAAACTATAAAAGAAATTATGACTTTAGAATTAATTGGATTAAAAGAAATTCCTTTAGTAAAAAAAGGAGATGACATTGGAGAAATTATACTTGATGACTTAAAAAAAGAAGAAATTCCTATTGAAGATGGAGATATCTTCTTAATAGCTGAAACTTTAATTTCAAAAGCAGAAGGAAACTTTATTGAAATTGAAAAACTTGAACCAACCCAAGAAGCAATTGAAATAGCTGAAAAAGCTAAAAAAGACCCTAAAATTGTTCAAGCAATCCTTGATGCATCAAATGAAGTTATAGTTGTTGGTCATAATTTTATGGTTACAGAAACTAAACATGGGTTTGTATGTGCAAATGCAGGTATTGATGAATCTAATGCTGCAGATGGATTAGCTACCCCTATGCCTGAAAACCCAGATTTATCTGCAAAAATAATCAGAGAAACTCTTGAAGAAGTAAGTGGAAAAGACGTTGCAGTTATTGTAACTGACACACAAGGAAGAGCATTTAGAGTAGGTGCTATTGGAACTGCAATTGGTTGCTCTGGAATCAAGCCATTATGGGTTAGAATTGGAGATAAAGACTTATATGGAAGAGCTCTTGAAACTACAGAAGTAGCTACTGCAGATGAATTAGCAGCTGCTGCATCATTACTCATGGGACAAGCAGATGAAGGAATACCAATCGTATTAGTTAAAGGATTCTCTGCATTTGAAACCCTCCGAGACACAGAAGCAGGAATCGACCAATTAATCCGTCCAAAAGAATTCGATGCATTTAGATAATATAATAATTAGAATAAGAGAGATAAAATGGGAACTATAATTAATTTTAAATGTGAAAATTGTGACTTTGAATTCCAAGATAAAGACTTAATATTTTATTTAGATGAAAATAATAATCTTAAAGAAGAAAGCTTAACTCTTGAAAATTCAAAATTAATGACAAAATCATTACTTGAAGGATTCCTATACGAAAGTTACTGTCCAAATTGTAATAAATTAATTAAAACATATGTTCCTGAAATGAATAACATCAATCTCAATGACGAAGAAATAACTGAAATCATATCTAAATATAATAAAAAAAGTAATGAAAAAGATAATGATGAAAACAATTTTAAAATTATTATTTTTGATTTCAAAACAACAAATTACAGAAGCAGAAGAGAAATCTTAGAAAATAATAAATGTCCTAATTGTAATAAAGATATGTCTTTAGTAATATCTGAAAAAATCCCATGTCCTAAATGTGGAAATGAATTAAAAGAACAATAAATTAATTAAAATTAATAATAAACGAAATAATAATTAAAAAAATAATTAAATTATAACTAAATTATAAAATTATAACTAATAACTAATTAAAAAGATGTGAAAAAATGATTACTGTTTTATCTGGTGGTACTGGAACTCCTAAATTGATTCAAGGAATAAAAGAAATTTATCCTGAAGAGGAAATTAATGTAATTGTGAATACTGTTGAAAATAACTATTTTTCAGGAGTTTATGTTGCTGCAGACATTGATACTGTACTTTATACATTTTCAAATTTAATAAATGATGAAACTTGGTATGGAATCAAAGATGATACATTCATAACAAATGAAAGATTAGCTGAAATTGGAACTCCAGAATTACTTAGAATTGGTGATCAAGATAGAGCTACTAAAATTCAAAAAACACTTCTTTTAAAAGAACATACTCTTAGTGAAGCTGTTGATATTCAAAGAAAAAACTTAGGTATTAAAGCAAAAATAATTCCTATGAGTGATGAACATTCAGAGATTAAAATTGAAACTGAAGAGTATGGAGATATTGAATTCCATGATTTTTTAATTAAATATCAAGGCCAACCTACAGTTACAAAGGTAAAATATAGTGAAGTTAATCCAAGCCCAGATATTATAAAAATAATCCAAGATTCAGATAAAGTCATAATTGGACCTTCAAATCCAATAACTTCTATTTTACCAATAATATCTCTTAAAGGAGTTAGTGAAGAATTAGAAAACAAGAAAGTTATAGCGGTTTCCCCATTTATTGGAACTTCTCCTGTAAGTGGTCCTGCAGGTAAATTTATGTCTGCATCAGGTTATGAAACATCTTCTATAGGTGTTGCTAAAATTTATGAATCATTCTTAGACACTCTCATTATTGATAGTAGTGATGATAAAATGATAGAAGAAATTGAAAAAATAATTCCAAATGTAATTGCAGCAAATACAATTATGAAAACAATAAATGATAAAAAAGAATTAGCTAAACTTGTATTAAATTCAGACTAATTAAAAATTTAATATCTAAATATTTAAAAAAAATTAAAAAAATTAAAAATATTTTAAAAAAATAGTTAACAATATAAGTAATAATATAAATAAAATAAAAAACATATATAGTTTTTTAATATAAAACTATAAAAGTTTAAATAGTATATTATCAATATCTTAAACTAGTAAACATTAGGTGAAAATATATGATACAAATGACCTTAATACAAATTGATAATTATGGTCCTTGGACTGTAACTCCAAAACCACGTACAGAATCTGATCTTCAAATTTTACAAGCATCATTATTTGCAGATGTACAAAGAATAATTGCTGCTAAAAAAGGTTTAGTTTTCTTTACTAGATTTGACAACATGTTAGCAATTACAAATGGTTTAGATAAAGAAGACCATTTAAGATTACAAAGATCTATAAGAAACAGATACCCAATTACAATAAGTATGGGTGTTGGTGCTGCAGAAACTCCTCATGAAGCTCAAAAATTAGCAACTATTGCTCTTCAAAAAGCAGGAGGAGCTCAAGATGGAGAAAGAAAAGAAATTTTAGCAATTGATAGCTTAATTGAAAACCCAGAAGATAGTTTTGTTCAAGCAGCACATATTGATATTAATAGTGTAACTGAAACTTTAACAGATATTGAATCTGCATTTGACACTAGTTTCATGGTTAATAAAGCACAACATTACTTAATGACTAAATTACGTAAAAAAGGTGCATTATTATTCTTCATTGGTGGAGACAACTTTATGTCCCCATGTAATGGATTAAGTGAAGAAGAAATCAAAGAAATTCTTATTGAAATTAAAGAAGAAATTGATATCGGATTTAAAGCAGGTATCGGAAGAGCAGATAATGCTGAAGATGCTGCATATATGGCAGATATTGGTTTAGAAATCATCCGTGAAGCTAATAATACTAAATGGATTGAAGTTGTAGAAGAATTATAAGTATAAATCTTTTACAATGTTAAATTAAATTATATTTATATATAAAATAAAAATTAGACATTGTTGAAATTAACCAAATGTTATCATATTTCACTTAAAACTTATTTTTCTTAAATAATTCAACAATCTAATTTTTTATTATTAATTCTCTTTTTTATTAATTTTATTAAAATTAAATTAAATTAATTATGTGATTAAAATGAAATTACTCGCACCAATGGCAGGAATTACCGATGGAAAATTTGCATTAAATTTAATACCCTATGGTTTTAATGCAGTTAGTATCGGAGGATATGATACAGATAAAGAAACTATTGATGCTGGAGCTAAAATCATAAAAAGAGGAAGAAAAGAATTTCATTTTCCACAAGAAGAAATTTACTCAGTAATTGAAAATGAAGTATCCCTCATAAAAGAAAAATATCCAAACATCACTGTTTTTGCTAATCTAAGAGCAACAAGTCCAGAACCAATAATAAAAATAAGTAACATAACAAATTTAGATATTGTTGAAATTAATTGTCATTGTAGACAAGAAGAGTTAACTTCAATTGGCTGTGGACAAAGTATGCTTAAACGTCCAGATTTAGAAGATTATATTAAAGAAGTTGTTAAAAAATCTAAATCCAAAGTATCCTTAAAAATGAGAGCTAATGTAGAAGGTGTAGATAATATAGAAATAGCTAAACTTGCAGAAAACTGTGGAGTTGATTATTTACATGTTGATGCAATGAAAAAAGGCATTTTTGATGCAGATTACGACTTAATCAAAGAAATATCTAATGAAACTAACATATTCTTAATTGGAAACAATTCAGTAAATTCAATAGAAAATGCTAAAAAAATGCTAAA
>JAKSUE010000047.1 GCA_024409165.1 archaeon | reverse complement strand
AAAATAAAAAAATAAGAAATAGTAAAAATTAAGTTAAAAAATAAGATTTAAAAATTAAAATAAAAAAAATAAAAAAATAAAAAATAAGAAATAGTAAAAATTAAGTTAAAAATTACCATTCAATAGCTCTAAAAGCTTTTTCAATTTCTTCTTCTTGATTCATTGATTCTTGAGCATCATGGACTGCATCTAAATCTGCTTTTGTCTCAGGATAACGTGGAACCGCAGAACAACCTCCATCATCACGTTTAGATATTTCAAAGGTTCCGATTTCTTCAGCCATTCTTGTTATTTCTACTTTATCAAGGCCAATTACAGGAGATAAGATAGGTACATCTACTCCATCACGGGTTGCTAAAATATTATCAAGGGTTTGTGAAGCTACTTGACCTACACTGCTTCCATCAATGATTGCAGAAGCGTGCATGTCTTTTGCAAGTTTTGCAGCTATTTTATACATTCCAGATTTACAGAGAACACAAGTCATTTTTTCAGGAGCGTCTTCTTTTGCTTTTTGGAGGTAATCTCCGTATTTAACAATTCTTTTTCTAACAGGGGCTCCACTACCATAAACATTTAAAGCATCGACTAAATCATCATAGTTTTTTCTTGCTTCAGGAGTTGTGAATGGTGCACCATCAAAATGGAGAGCTATGACTTGACAACCTCTTTTCATCATCATATAAGTTGCAACAGGAGAGTCTATTCCACTTGATAAAAGGGAAATTACTTTACCCTGGGTTCCAAGAGGTAAACCTCCAGGTCCTTGGATTTTTTCATGATAGATATAAGCATCATTGTCTCTTATTTCAAGATATATTGTGAGTTCAGGGTTTGATAAATTAACTGGACAGTTAAATTTACGAACAACAACAGCACCTGCAAATGCAGCCATTTCTTGAGAAGAGAATTCATGAGATCCTACTCTTCTACAACTTATTGCAAAAGGAGTATTTTCATCAAGTAAACCTTTTTCAGCAAGTTTATCTGCATAAATAGATATACTTTTTTCAATATCTTCAAATGTTGCATATGTTGTGGTAGCAGGAGAGTATGATACAATTCCAAATATTTTATCAAGTTTTTCTATTGCATCATCAAAATCTTGTGGAAAGATAAATATTCTTGCTTGATGAATATCAATTTCACAATCAATTGATGCTTTAATATTAGAAGCTAATCTTTTTTCAAATCTTCTTCTAACTTTACTACTTTTAAGAGCAACTTCACCATAACGAGCAACAATTAAACTATAATTCATATTAACAACCTAATAATAAAAATAATTAAAATCATTTAATGATTTAATGATTTAATACTTTATAATAATTAAAATAATTTAAAAATAAAAAAAGAAAAAATCAAAAAATAAAATCAAATGATAAAAATGATAAGATTAAGGTAATTAGAATTAATAATAAAAAATTAAATGAATAAAATTATTCATTTAATAATTTAAATGCAAATTCTAAAGCTTCTTCGATTTTATCTGCGTTTTTACCAGCACCTTGTGCAAGAGTTGGGCGTCCTCCACCTCCACCACCAAGGATTTGAGCAGATTCTCTTATGATATTATTGATTTGTACACCTGCATCAATAGCTGTTTTAGAAGCAGCACCTAAGATTTTACCATCATTATTTCCAATTAAAACAACATCTGCTTTATTATTATCAGTAAAGTCAGTAGCTATTTTTTGGATTTCTTTAATATCACTATCAATGATTTGTTTAAGAACTCTTAAGCCTTTAACATCAACGATTTCATTATCTAAACTTGCTACTTTTAAGTTAGCGATTTCTTTTTGAAGTTTAGCTATTTCGTTCTTTTGAGCTTTCCATTCATTAAAGAATCTATCACAAGTTTTTGGTAATAAATCATTAGTAACTTTAAATACTCCAGAACTTTCTCTTAAGATATCATTATCATTTTGGATAGAATCAATTGCTGCAAGTCCTGCTGAGAAATCAATTCTTTCAACACCATCTTGAACTCTTTCGGTTTTGTTGATTTTAATAGGACCAACTTCACCAGTTCTTGATAAGTGAGTACCTGCACAAGCTTGAACATCAATTCCAGGGATTTTAACTACACGAATATCTGCACCTGGAACTACTCCACCTTGGTATAAAATAAGACCATAGGTTTTGTCTGCTTCATCACGACTCATCCATTCAATATCTAACTCTATATTTTTCATAACAAGTTCGTTAGCTAATTTTTCAATTTGGTTGATTTCATCTTGAGTGATACGTTTATAATGAGCTAAGTCAATACGGGAACGAGCAAGACCTTTTTGTGCACCTGCTTGCCAGATATGGTCACCTAAGACTTTTCTTGCAGCTGCAATAACTAAGTGAGTTCCTGTGTGGTGTCTTGCTAAGGTAATACGTCTATCCCAACTGATTGCACCGTGAATATCTTTACCAATTAATTTTTTAAAGGATTCTACAGCTTCAGAAGCATCTTCTTCACCAATAGCTACTTGATGTAATACTACACCATCAATTTTAGAAGCATATTCAATTTCATAAACTTTTCCATCAATAGCAATAATACCAACATCGGAAGGTTGACCTCCTCCTTCTGGGTAGAAGAGAGTTTGATCAAAGATTAAATTACAAGTTCCATCTTTTTCAACAACTTCAATGATTTTACCATCAAATTCTTTTTGATATACATCTTTGTAGAATAATAAATCAGTTTTTGGAGCATTTACTTCAAATACTTCTTTTTTAGTTTTTTCTTCTTCAGCATGCATATCTGCTACAATAGTAAAGAAGTTATCTGGAACTTTTACTTCAAAGTCTTTATCTCCTGCAGCTAATTCTTCAACAGTTTCAGGAGGCATACCTTGAGCATCATAAAGGTCAATTAAAACTTCTAAAGGCATTGAGGTTTTTCCTTCTTTTTTAAGACGTTTAATAGTTCTTTTAACAGTCTTTTTACCTTTTTCAATAGTTTTAGCATATCTTTCTTCTTCAAGATTAATAATATTCATAATATGATCTTGAGACTCTTTAATTTCTGGATAGAATTTAGTTAAGAAGTCTAATTGGATTTTCATTACATCAGATAATGATTCTTTCATATTAAGTTCTTTCATGAATCTGATGGTTCTTCTAAGAACAAGTCTTGCAAGATAACCTTCTTTTACATTTGATGGGATAATACCATCTGCAAACATAAATGCTAAACAACGAGTATGGTCAGCAATAATATAAACTGCTTCCATAGGTTCTGCAAAGTCAAGAAGTTCTTCTAAGGTAATTTCAAGACTGTCAGCTACTTGTTGACGTAATTCTTTAATATCACCAATATCCTCAATATCCATCATACCAGCGATTTGAGCATTACGACCTAAAATTTCTTCATTAAGTTCTACACCAGTAATTTCTTTTAATTTTTCAATTACAGGAGCAAAACAAGCATCATATGCAGTTGGAGTGCCTTGAGAAATCCAAGCAATTCTTTCTAAACCATAACCAGTATCTACTACTTTAATTGGAATTTCTTCTTTATCTCCATTATCTAAGGTTTTATATTGCATGAAAACAAGGGTAGCAAGTTCTACACCACGAACACAAACTTCATAACAAGGTCCTTCGTTACCTCCACCTTTCCACCATGATTTAATGAAAGTAATTTCTTTAGTATCAATACCAATATATGCAAAGAACTCATGACAAAGTCTTATGGTCTCATCTTCCCAGTAGATAAAATCATCTGGTTTATTAATAACTGTGTGAGAACCCATTGTAAAACAAGTCATATGTCTTCCAGTTCTTCCAACATTATCAACATCGTTTAAACGAATAGAAGGTTGTTCTACTTCAAGAGGGTTAGCAGGAGGTTCAACTAAACCAGAAGTTACCCATGGTTGGAAACAAAAGATTGAAGCTCCAACTAAAAATACATCGTTTCTCCAACGTTTTGCTAAAATTGGATAACGAGGTATAGGTTCGTGACCTTCTTTAGCTAAGAATTCTCTAAAAGTTTGTTGAATTTCATATAAATCATAAGGTTTATCTGTTGCAGGGTTTCCAATAAATCCATACTCATCACAAGGAGCATCCCCACAAGTATCACGGTCAACTTGTGAATAAAATACATTTCCACAAGTTTTACATGTTTGTTCTTTATATCCAAGATCTTCAAATATTTTAAGCATAATATCGCCTAATTAAGTTTTAATAATAAATAAATTTAATAAATATTATAATTTAAAATTTTAAATTAATATTATAATTTAATTTATGTTATTTAATATATTTAAAAATTTTTAAAATCTTAGTTCTGGAATAAAATAATAATAGTTTTTAGATAGCACCTAATAGTATAAATTAAAAAAATAAAAATAGAATAGTGCAAATAATCCCAAGTAAAGTAATTAATAACTGGATTATTCCATGTTTTTTAAGAGTTTTATCATTACTATTTAACATGAAACCTGGGAAAAACAATCCGAAAAATCCAAAGAATCCATAAAATCCAAAGGATCTAAATAAGAATGAGAATAAGAAACTTCCCCAACCAAATAAAATAGCTATAATATAACCAAAAATAATTAGTTTTTTCTTAGATTCATCACTCATAACTAAATTAGAATTATTATAATAAGAATTAGAATTATTATAATTATTAAAAATAGAATGAGGATTATTATTAAAATTAGAGTTAGAATTTGAATTAGGATTAGGATTAAAATTAGAGTAATTTAATGGACATCCACATTCATGACAGTATTTATAACTATCTGGATTTTCTGAATTACAATAAGGACATTTCATAATAATTATTATGATTAAATAAATATAATAAATTTATTAAAATAATAAAAAATAGTTAAAAAGTAATACTGAGGGTTTGAAAAAAAAGAAAATAAAGGATAGAAAGAATCTATCCGAATAAAGCACCTAAACCAGCGGTTGCTGCTGCTGCAGCTGCTCCTTCGTCTTCTTCTTCTTCCTCTTCTTCTTCCTCTTCTTCAGCTGCTGCAGCTGCAACAGGAGCTGCTGCAGGAGCTGCTGCCATAGCAGTAGTTTCCATAGCTTCTTCAATATCAACATCTTCTAAAGCTGCGATTAAAGCTTTTACTCTGGATTCGTCTACGTCAGCGCCAGCTGCTTCTAAAATTTTAGTTACGTTTTCTTCGTTAATATCTTTTTCAGTG
Source organism: archaeon (assembly GCA_024409165.1). Classification (GTDB taxonomy): domain Archaea; phylum Methanobacteriota; class Methanobacteria; order Methanobacteriales; family Methanobacteriaceae; genus Methanobrevibacter. Next base: position 3,429 of record JAKSUE010000047.1, on the reverse strand, counting down.
GTGTGCAAAATCATTGCCGCATAAATATATTCCATGTTATCACCGTTTATTTTATAAATAAATTATTTTCTTTTTAATTTTAATGCAAAATGCATTTTTGTGTTTAACCTATTAAAACACTAGGTTTAAATAAAAAAGTATAAAGTTTAAATTTTAAATCTAACCGAATAAGGCACCTAAACCGATTGCTGCGGTTTCTTCTGCTTTTTCTTCTTCTTCCTCTTCGACTTCTTCTTCAACTTCAGCTTCTTCAGCAACAGCTACAGGAGCAGCTGCAGCAACATTAGCTAATTTATCAGATAATTCATCATCTAAAGCATCAGCGGAAAGTTCTCCAGCTAAAGCTAACATTTTAGCATTTGCTAAACCAATGATCATATCAGAAGTTTTAGAGTTCATAATTGCTGCTTCAACACCAACATTAAATGCTTTGGAGTGAGCAGAACCGATAATAGCAGAGATAGTTTTGTCAGTTGGGAATGCAGTAAATACAGATAAGTTGAATGCTTTAGTAAATGCATTTTGAACATCTGCAATAGTTTGTTCCTCATCAATAGCTAATACATCAGCTTTGAAAATAGCACCGTCTTCATAAACAGCTTTAAGATCCATACCTACTTCCATAGGTTTGATATCCATTCTGGTTAAAACAGCTGCTACATTTTTAGGAACTTCTTCACCAGCTTTAACAGCAACAAAATCTTTCATTACAGTAATTTTACCTTTATCGACTTTAGGGTTTGCACCGATTTGTTTTAATTCCCCAAGGAAAGGACCTGCAGGGAAACCAGTATCTCCAGCAGGTATAATAATATCATCGTTAGCAATAGCTCCTGCTTTAGCAGGTGCAGAAGTTTTACTATCTTCTAATATTTTATACAATTTGAAAGGGTTCATATCAGTACAAATAAGCGCAGGTTGACCTTCCATAAATTCAGAAAGTCCAATAATATCTGCTTTCTCATCGTTACAATCTTCTAAAGCTAAATTCATAAGATTAATTTTAGATAATCTAAGAGTTGCTTTACCTTTAAGACTTTTTCTCATTTCTTGGAGTTGTCTTGCAGGGATGTTTAATAAGTTAACAACACCGACAACTTTAGCATCAGCAATTAAATCTTTAAGTTCTTTAACTTCATCCTTTTTCCATTCAGCAATGTGAGCCATCTTAAATCACCCTCACTACTGAACCCATAGTTGCTTTAATATACATGGATTTTATTTGGTTTCTTCCTTTTTCTAAATTGCGGTCTAAGATTGCAAGAACAGCTTCAATATTTTCAGCTAACTTCTCGTCATCCATATCCTGAGTTCCAACTAAAATTTGGATAGAAGGTTGTTGTTTAACACCTACTTTAATAGTAGATTGTAATCTTTCAAGTAAAGGCTCAACTTTTGCACTAGCAGGTACAGGTTTTGGCATTTTGTTACGAGGACCAAGAACTGGACCTAAGAATCTACCTACAAGCGCCATCATATCAGCTTGAGCAATAAAGAAATCTACAGAACCAGCTAATTTTTTAGCTTGTTTTCTGTTTTTTCCTAATTCTTCCAAATCTTCTTTTGAAATAACAAGATCAATACCAGCATTTTTAGCAGAAACAGCTAACTCTCCATCAGCGATTACACCAATAGTAATTGGTTTTCCACGACCGTTAGGAAGAGCAAGTTCCTCACTAAACCTATTATCTGGTTTTCTGACATCTAAATCTTTGATGTTAATAATAACATCAATAGATTGAGTGAAGTTTCTCGGCTTAGCTAATTCTTTTGCCTCCTTCACCGCATCAATAATCTCTTGTGTCATATAAATCCTCCATGAACTTAAGTTCATTGGAAATTGGTTTTCATGAGAAATCTTTCGATCCCATGATAAATAAAACAATATATCAATTATAATCAATTATCAATTCTAAATAAGATTAATCTTAATTAAACTTAATAAGTTAATTAGAACAGCATCTACATTGTATAAAATTTATTAATCGAAGTATCATAATTAACTTAATAAATAATTATTAATGAATTAATTAATCACTTACAAAGATAAATAAATTATAAATCTGAATAAATAGAACAGAATTTAATAAATTCTAAATTCTATAATTAATAAAGTAAATAGAATAATAAAATTATTCTACTAAAATATCATCATACTCTCCAGCATCAACAGCTTTTTGAGCATCTCTTGGGTCTTTACCATCAACAGTAATACCCATACTTACACAAGTACCCATAATTTCTTTAGCTGCATGTTTGTAATCATTAGCAAGTAATGAATCAAATTTCATTCTAGCAACTTTTAAAGCTTGTTCTACAGATAAATCTGCAGCAACTTCAGCACCAGGTTCATGAGCACCTTTATCAATATTGAGTTCTTGCATAATAAGTGCAGTAGTTGGAGGAGTACCTACTTCAATAGTAAAGTTTTTTTTGCTATCTACAATAACTTTTACAGGAACTTTCATACCTTTAAAGTCTGCAGTTTTTTCATTAATCTCCTTTACAACTTCCATCATATTAATTCCGAGTGGACCAATTGCAGGACCTAATGGAGGTCCAGGAGTTGCGGTTCCACCTTCGAGAAGAACTTCTACAGTTTGATCAGCCATTAGTCAGCCTCCTTTTTAATAATTCTAATTTGATCAGCTTTAACAGTAACAGGAATTGGAACTGCTGCTTCGATTAACTCGAGAACAACTTCTTCACGAGATTCATCTAAACGTACAACTTTGGATTTTTCGCCTTTGAATGGACCAGAAACAAGTTCGACAATACTTCCTTTTTGAATTGAGGAAATAATTGGTTTTGGTTTTAAGAATCTTTTAACTTCTTCTAAAGTAATTTGACTTCTTTCATCAACAGTACCATCAGGTTTAGCACCGACAATACCTCTTAAATGACGAATTCTCATTTCCGGATTACGCATATCCAATTTAGATGCAGTTTCAACTATAATATACCCTTTTAAAGATTCAGGCACTACAATAGTTTTAATTTCTATACCTTGTTTATCAGCTTTCATAGCTAATAATTTAGCAACATTTCTTTCTTGACCTGCAGATGTTTTAAGCGCAAATATGGAATTTTGAATATCTTCCATTTAAATTCACCTATATATAATTAATAATTCAACAGCAATTAATAAATTTATAGATTAAATTAAGATTATATAAACATAAATTTTACAATATTCTTTAATAACTATTAGAAGCACTTAAACTAACTACTTAAAAATTTACAGCATCATAGACAGTTTAAAATATGAATATTAAAGTAAAATAAATAAAATTAAATTCATATAATAAGAATATATATATTTAAACAAGTATATAAATGTTTCAAATTTTATATCTTAAAATTATTAAAAAAAAGATATCTTAAAAAATACTTAAATATTAAAAATACATCAATATTTAAGTTAACAAG
>JAKSUE010000046.1 GCA_024409165.1 archaeon | reverse complement strand
TTTAAATCTCAAATTGAGGATCTTGATTCTGGTGAAGATTTATCTGAATTACAATCTCAATTAGATTCTAAAGATGAGCTTATTGATGATTTAAATGGTAAAATTGTTTGTTATAAGGAAGAATTAGAATCTAAAGATTTAGTTATTTCTAATTTAAAAGATGATTTAAATAATTTATATGATGATTCAATTGCTTCTGAAACTAATAATATTGATAATGCTGATTATGTCAAGTTACAAGAGGACTTTATCAGATTATCTAAAAAATTAGAACTTGTACAAGAAGAGTTATTTAATGTTAAAGTTACTGCTATGTATCATAAGAATTTAGCTAATAAATATAGGAAATTTATTTTGAATTTAAAATAAGTTTTTTATTTATTTTTTTTAATTTAATAGTTTACTAGTGAACTATTATTTTGTTATTTTTTCCATTTATTTTTTAATTTAGAGTTAATTTGTTCTTTTTAATATTTGTTTGTATATTTACTAACTATTTAAAAATTTATAAAAAAATAATAGATGAGGTTATAATCCTCCTCTATATCCTTGAACTGGTTCTTCTTCGTCTTCCCAGTATCCGTCTCCATCAGGGTCTGGATTCCATCTGAGTAAGTTTGGAACGAAGTTTACAAGAATTCCAGTTGCTTCTTCTTCTCTTAAATTTGGATTTCTAGAAAGCATTCTTTTAGCTTCTCTAATGATAATATCGTTTACAGTGATATCAGGTTCTATAAAGTCACCTTTATCAAAGCATTCTTTACAATATAATTCATTAGGACTACCATCTTCATTAGTACCGTAGTCATTTCTACCCATTGGTCTTCCACAAGATTGACAAAAACCCATATTTTCACCTTTTGGATAAATAGTTTTTATTTATTTTATATTAATATTTAAAAATTTAAAAAAAATAGCTAATTAAAATCATAATTAATAAATTATAATTAATTTATTATTGATTTAATCAGCTATAAGTTTAAAAATGTTTAAATTAATTATATGTTTTCGTCTTCTTCTAAGACTACTCTCATATTATCTGGGTCAACAGGGAAGTGTGCTAAGAAGTCTTCAGCAGATCTTCTTACATCTCTGGAAGCAATGATGTATCTTCCAGCAATAATGATGTCTGCACCTTTTTCAGTAGCTTCTTCGACTTTTTCTGGAGTGATTCCTCCAGCTACTGCTACCATAGATCCAGTTAATTCTTTAATTTCTTTGATGTTACCCCATTCGGTCATGTTACTGGTATCTCCACCAGCTTCAGCTATTTTACTTTCGGAGTCAATGTTTCTGTGGAGAAGTACAATATCTGGTTTTAAATCTTCTCTGATTTGTTTTAATTTACCAGTAAAGTCATCCACATTCATCATATCAAGGATAGAGTAAATACCTTGTTTTTTGGTTTCGTGAATAGCTTTTTCGATGGATTCAATAGTTCCAAGACCAGAAATAGCTACTGCATCTGCAGTTTCATCAGCAGACATTTTAACTTCTACTCTTCCTACATCTAAAGTTTTTAAATCAGCAATAATAAATGCATCAGGTGCTAATTCTCTTATTTTACTAATTACACTAACACCGAATTTTTTAACAAGAGGAGTTCCTGCTTCAAGGAGGATTCTTTCTCTGTTAGGTAAGGATTTAATAATTCTTTCCATAGCATCTAAGTTATCAAGGTCAAGAGCAACTTGTAAGTAAGGTGGGTTCCAGAGTTTTTGTGCTTTGAATCCCATAATTGCGTGAGTTCCTCTGTCTTTTTCTGCTAATACTTTTTTCATACTTGGGTATCCTGCTAATGCTCTTTTAATAGCTAATTTAGTTGCACCATAGTTGTATTGATAAATTTTACGATAATCTTCAGCTGCTGGGCTAATAAATACACTTACATTAATTACCCAGTCTTCTACTTTGTCTTCAGGAATAATTCCTTCAGCAACAGCATCAGCTACTGCTCTACCTACTGCAGTTTGAGCTGGTCCAAAGATTTTACTTGCATCATCTAAATCTCCTACAGTTACTTTAGGAATAATTAAAGTTGCTGGTTTAGTCATTAAGTTAGGTCTAATTACAGTAAGTAATGGAGTGTGTCCAACAGATAATTGGGTTAATCCATTAGCAAATGCAGTTCCAGCAGGACCTTCTTTTTCACCAATTATTAAATCGATGTGAGCTAATTCGTCTCCGTCTCCAATGAGAGCTTCACCTATAAACATTTCATATCCTCCAAATTATATTTGAATTAATAGCTATTAGCTATTCTTTTTTATTTTTATATAAATAATTTAGTTATTAGCTAAATAGCTATTTATAAGAATTACACAGTGTGTAATAAATAATATTATTTATACATACTATTATTTGTTTTTAATATAATATATAGTTTAATAATTTTTAAAATTTAATAACTAAAATTATAATAAAAAAAGTAAAATAATCAATAAATAATTATTAAAATTAAAAAGTAAAATAAAAAAAGAAAAAATTAAGAATTTAAAAAATTCTTAAATAATTTGTTGATTAAAAGATGTTTTAATCTTATTTGAAGTTGATTCTGTCTGCTACGTTACGAGGTAATGGTAATTTTCTGAATGGTTTACCTGCGTTTTTAGCAGTGACTTCTGCGATAAGTTCTTCAGCAGTCATGTCAACTTTTTCACCAGTTTCTCTTACAGTGACACTGAAACTGTTAGATTCGAGTTCGTTATCACCAATGACTAAGATGTATGGGATCCATTCTTTAGATGCATTTCTGATTTTTTTACCTACTCTGTCATTGCTGTTATCAACGTCTACACGGATGTTGTTTGCAGCTAATTTATCAGCTAATTCATTAGCATAAGCAAGGTGATCTTCTTTGATTGGTAATAATCTTACTTGGGTTGGGCTTAACCAGGTAGGTAACATTGGTGAGTTACCATCTGTTGCAGCGGTTTTTTCAAGTAAGGAACAGATAACTCTTTCAACACTTCCAGTTGGACTACAGTGTAATACAATAGGGTTTTGTGGGTCTTCGTTTTCATCAATATATTCAATATTGAATCTGCTTCCACTTTCAACATCTATTTGTACAGTAGGGTTTTCAATAGGTCTTCCTAAGTAATCAATAGCTGCAAAGTCGATTTTACAGGACCAGTAGTGTTTTCTTTCAGGTAAGATTTCTAAAAGTAAAGGTTTACCTATTCTTTTTGCAGTTGCATACATCCAATCTTTGTGTTCATCAAAGAAGTCTTGGGTAGCTCTGAAGATTGCTTCATAGTTAACATCAAGGTCTACACCAGTTTGTACACACATATCTACTTGAGCATCGAATTCTTCTAATGCTTGAGGCATATCCGCACAGAAACTGTGCATATCAGGCATGGTGAATGCTCTTAATCTTTTAAGACCTACAACTTCTCCACGTTTTTCAAATCTGAAACTGTAAGTGGATAATTCATATACTTTTGCAGGTAAGTTTTTCCAGGTTAAGAAAGAGTCTCCAAGAACTCTGAATGCACCGAAACAACATGCAAATCTAAGCATTAAATCTTTTTTAGTTGCAGTTTTATATTGTCTTTCACCAAATTTAGCTGCATGTTCACGGATGGAATCATTAGCTAAATCATAGAAAATAGGAGTTTCAATAGGCATTGCACCTAAATCAACTACAAAATTATAAACATAATCAGATAAAAGGTCTCTTACAAGTCTTCCTTTAGGATACCATTTAAGGTTACCAATATCAGATGCGATTTCATAATCACATAACTCTTTTTCTCTCATGATTTTAACATGTGGAGGTTCTCCTTCATCAGAAGCACCAACACCAAGTTCATAAGCAACGAGTTTTTCTAAATCAGAACTTTCATAAGAATATTTATCAGTTTCTACAAGTTCTCCATCATCGAAGATTAACCATTTAGATGGTTTTTTCTCTTCTTTTACTTCTTCTTCCTCTTCTTCAGCAGTGATGGTTCTTGAAAGTTCAGATAATGGGTGTCCTTTACAAGAGATTTCAAATCCTTTGTACCAACCAAATGGTACTCTAAATACATTGTATTCATCTGCTTTTAAAGTTTCTTCAATATCTTTTAATATACCAACAGCAAGTTTTGGACCACCTAAAGAGGAGGATAAGTGTGCATATGGGTATATAACAATATTTTCAGCATTAACTTGTTCATTTACTTTTTTAATTTCTTTTACTAAGTTTCTAACTACTGCTTTAGGATTTTTCTCATCTTCTTTTTCAATAGAAGTGAAAACAACTAAAGCCTCATCGAAAGCTCCATTCTTCTTAGCTTCTTCAATTTCTTCAGCTACAGGAGTTTCTTTTTTTACTTCATATTTTAAGTAATCAGAATGAATGAGTAATACTCGCATTTTTTCACCTGTTTTTAATTGATTAGAATAATTATAACCTTTAATTGATTAAATAATTTAATCGGATTTAAATTTTTAATCGGAATTTGTTTTATAAACTTTCTAATTTAGATTATTATCTTTATAATAATATGTTAAGATTTATTTTTTATAATATTTAATAATTGTTTTTTTATCACAATTTTTTTTAAATCTTAATCAATTTTGAAAAAGTAATAAATACTTTTACTTATAAATTAACAATTAGCAAATATAAAGTAATAATAAATTCTTAAAGTGATTATTTTGAATATGAAATTAATTTCAATAATCATCATTATCATAGCTGCTTTAGGTGTCTGTGGATTTTTAGGATTTAATTCCTCAGATTCTGTAGATTCTGGAATTCAGTTAACTGATAGTGGTGCTATTAGTGAAGATGGACAGTATGATTCTGTAGAAGATGTAAGTGCTTATTTGATTAAATATCATAAATTACCTTCAAATTATATGACAAAGTCTGATGCTCATGCTATTGGTTGGCAAGGTGGATCTCTTGAAAAGTATGCTCCTGGAATGTGTATTGGTGGAGATGTTTTTACAAATAGACAAGAAATTTTACCAACAGATAAGTCCTATAGAGAATGTGATATTGATACTTTAGGTGCAGATGGTCGTGGAGCAAAAAGATTAGTTTACTCAACAGATTATGAATATATTTATTATACAAATAATCATTATGAGTCTTTTAATAAAATAAGATAGGATATTTGTTTATTAGTTAAAATAGCTATTGTGAAGGTATACATTATATGAAATTTATATACATGATAATTTTTTTATGTATATTGTATATTTTTTAAAGCTATTTTTTTCTTTTATTTAATCAAATAAATTATATTTTATTTTTATTTTATTTTTAATCCTTTTTTTTTTAGTATTTGGTAAAATTAATAATTATACATTAGATGTTAATGATTTTGTTGAAAATTATCAGGATTATTTAAAAAATAAGCTTAATTTACCAGATTTTTATGGTAATAATTTAGATGCTTTGTATGATATTTTAACTGAAATGGTATGTGAAATTACAATACTTAATTCAAAAAATTTAGATGAAAAAATACTTAGAACTTTCATTGATGCAAGTAATGAGAATGATTATTTGAATTTAATTCTTAAGTAGTTTTTATTAGATTTTATTTTATATAATTATTTAAATATTAATTCCTTCTAATAATTCTTTTCTTTTTATTTTCATGAATTCACTTTCAAATCTATCATCATAGTTTTTACAAATTTCCTTATATTTATTCCAAACTCCCATATTTGTATTTGGAATTGCTTCTAATGTTTCAGGGTCGTGTTTTGCATATATTCTAAACATTTCTTCTTCGTCTCTGATAATTAATTTAGCAAAGGGGATGTCATCTTCTTCAATTTGAAGGTTTTTTATATTTGCATCTTGGAATGTTTTGATTATGTCTATTTTTTCATTATGTATTTCACATTCTCTTGATGCAAGGATTTTAATTTCAATTGTTGGAGCTAATTTTCTAAATGTTTTTATTAATAATTCTGCTTCCCCTTCACTTAAAAATCCTATGCGTATGTTTAGTTTCTTTTTAGCTTCTTTTATAATCTCTACTTCTTTTGATTTTATTTTTTCTTCTGTTGGAATTAACCACATTGGAGCTTGAACATGTGATATTTCTTTTTTATAAATTTCTCTTAAAGTTTCTTCTGCTTCTTCTAAGTCATCTATTAAATTTTCTTTATGAGCTTTAAATGATTTTGTTGGAGGGATTACAGTGAATTTTAATGGTTTTCCTTCTTTTATTTCAATGAATTTTTTTCTATTTAAACTTTTTAAAATATCATAAATTTTTGATCGTGGTATGTTTGATTCTTTAGCTATTTCAACTGCAGTTCCACTAATAAGGTGGTTTAATGTGATATATGCTTTAGCTTCGTAACTTGTTAAATCTAATTTTTTAAGTGTTTTTATTAATTTACTATCCATTTTATTCCTCAATTTTTAATTTATATTTTATTATTTATATTATTTGTTACTTTTTACCCTAAAATAGTGACAAAATATTTAAATACTAATTGTGACAACCTATTATTAACAACTATTCGTTTACTATAAAACAAATTTTAAAAAGGTTGTACATTATGTAATTAATAAATAACCGTTATTTTGGTAGTTTACTATAATGATTAAAATTTTATAATTTAATTATTTTATTTATTAATTTAATCATTATTTAATCAATTAATTTAATGGTGATTTATTATATGGGGTGATATAATGTTTTGTTATCAATGTTCTCAAACTGCAAAAGGAACAGGATGTACTGTAATGGGAAGATGTGGTAAAAAAGATACTGTTGCAAGATTACAAGATAATTTAATTTTTGTAATGAAAGGTATTTCTGCATATAATTACCATGCTAATGAATTAGGTAGAAAAGATGAATCTGTAGATGAATTTTTAACAAAAGGACTCTACTCTACTTTAACAAATGTTAACTTTGATCCAGAAGATCTTATTTCTTTAGGTCTTAAAGCAGGTGAAACTAATTTAAAAGTTATGAAAATGCTTAAAGAAGCACATATTGATAATTTTGGAGAACCTGTACCTGTGGACGTTAAAGTAGGAGCTCAATTAGGGCCAGGAATACTTGTAACTGGCCATGATTTAAAAGCTCTTGAAGAACTTTTAAAACAATGTGAAGGAACTGGTGTGAAAGTTTATACTCACAGTGAAATGCTTCCAGCTCATGGATATCCAGAACTTAATAAATATGAATCATTAGCAGGACAATTAGGTGGCTCTTATACAGATCAAAGAAAAATATTTTCAGATTATAATGTATCTATTTTAGTTACTACTAACTGTATAATGCCTCCAAAAGAAGATTATATTGATAGATTGTTTACAATGGACCTTGTTAAAGTCCCAGAAGCTACTGTAATTAAAGATTATAATTTTAAACCTTTAATAAATAAAGCTATTGAAATTGGTCCTCTTAAACAAGAAGAATTAACTACAATTTCAACAGGTTATGGTTTAAGCACTATCTTATCACTTGCTCCTAAAATTAAAGAGTTAGTGGAAGAAGATAAAATTAAAAGATTCTTTTTAGTTGGTGGATGTGATACACCAAATCCTAAAATGAGATATTATAGGGACTTTGTCCAAAATTTACCTGAAGATACAATTATTCTAACATTAGCTTGTGGTAAATATCGCTTTAATGATTTAGATTTAGGTGATATTGAAGGTATTCCACGCTTATTAGATTTAGGTCAATGTAATGATGCTATTGTAGCTATTGATTTAGCACTTGCTCTATGTGATTTATTCGACTGTGAGTTAAACGATTTGCCACTTACAATTGTTTTAAGTTGGATGGAACAAAAAGCAGCAGCTATTTTATGGACTTTATTATATCTTGGTAAAAAAGATATGTTAATTGGCCCTATACTTCCTGCATGGCTAAATAATGATATTTTAAATGTTTTAATCAATAATTATAATTTATCTTTAATTTCAGATTCTGAAGCTGATATTAAAAGAATCATGGGATAAGTGTATTAAGGATATTTTATGATTTATATTAAATATTTCAAATATTAAATAAAAGATAATTTAAGGATATTTTTATAAATATCCTTTAATTTGTCAATATTTTTTAGAAACTTTTATATTATCTATTAAATAAATTATTACTTAAATTAATATTAATTTTTAAAAAGGTGATAAAATGTCTGATTTAATTGGAATTCCAATTGATATTGAAGGTTTAATTGATTATCAGAAAGATGCTGTAGTAAGTATGGAAATTGTTAAAAAAGAAGTTGGAACCGTAACAATCTTTGCTTTTGATAAAGGTCAAGGATTAAGTGAACATAGTGCTCCATTTGATGCTATGGTTCAAATCGTTGATGGTGAAGCTGAAATTACTCTTGCAGGAGAACCTCACACTGTCTCTAAAGGGGAAATCTTAATCATGCCTGCAAATGTCCCACATGCTTTACAAGCTGTTAACGGTCCTTATAAAATGATCTTAACTATGATTAAGTCTGAATAATTTTAGACTTACTTATTTTATTTTTTTAAAACTTTTATATTTATTTTTAGACTTATTTTATTAAAACTTGTTTTTTCTTTTTTTATTTTATTTAGTTATTTTTCTATTTATTCTTTATTCTTTAAATAAGTGTTATTTTGCTTTTTTAATAGTTTACTAGTAAACTATTTTTTTATAGTTTTTTAGTTTTATTTTTAACTTTAATTATTATATATTT